>JACPQP010000438.1 GCA_016190465.1 Chloroflexota bacterium | reverse complement strand
GGGGCGAGGGGTGAGGGGGTAGGTCTAAGTAGGTTGCGGAAAGTCCCTTAACGTCCCGGGAAGGTCCAGGAAGGGCCGCAGCCCGTCCTGGCGGGGTTTGGGGTGTCCCCAAAACCATCAAAAACTTTCTGATACCTACTTAGTCGTCGAGCTTCTTGAAGAGCGCGGCGTTGGCGTTGGCCTGCTTGGCCACCTCGTCGAGGGCCTGCTTGACGGGCTTCTTCAAGTTCAGCATCGCCTCGTACTCTGCCTGGTAGATCGCCGCGATCTTGCCGAACTCGAGCAGCCGCTGGCCCGGCGACGGTCGACCGTAGGCGAGCGCCGCGTAGTGCGGGGCCATCTGCGGGGCCTGTTCTTTCACGTAGTTCAGGTATCGCGGCGTCGCACCGCTGTCCTTCCGGACCGGGAGATAGCCCGTGGTGGCGGCCCACTCGGCGTTGGCGTCCGTGCTCAGGAACGCCTCCAGGAACTCCCAGGAGGCGTCCTCCTTCGCCTTACCCGCCTTGGCGACGTACAGCGGCGCGCCCCCGATGGCCGACGCCGGCTTCTTCTTCCGGGGATACTGCTGCGCCACGATCGGGATCTTCAGCTCGCCGATCCAGCGGCCCCACATCCAGGGACCCGCGTAGGTGATCGCCAACCGCTTCGACTCGAAGCCATCCTGGTAAAGGAACTGGCTGCCCGGCGGCGCAACCTTGTGCTTCTGGCCGAGGTCCACCAGGAACTGGAGGGTCTCGACGGCCTCCGGGCTGTTGACGACGACCTTGGTCTCATCCTGGTTGAAGAAGTCGGCGCCGTTCGACCAGAGCCAGTTGATCGTCATCATGGCTCCCCCGAAGAAGACCCCGTCGGTGCCCCACTGCACGACCTTGCCGCCCTCGGACTTGGTCATCTTTCCGGCGAACTCGACGAAGCCATCCCACGTCCAGTCCTCCTTTGGCGTCGTCAGCCCGGCGGCCTTCATCAGGTCCTCGCGGATCCACATGGCCCGATTGGACATCTCGATCGGCAGCCCGTACAGCTTGCCCTTGATCGTGTACAGATCGACGAGGCCGGCGTTGAACTGGCTGAGATCGATCAGCTTGCTGGACTTGGCATAGTCCCCCAGTTCCCGGACCTGGCCGCCAAGCGCGAGGCGGAACATATCGCCGCCCCAGAGGATGCCGGAGAGGGTGTTGCCCGCCGCCGCGGCCATGATCTTCTTGCCCAGGTCGGCCTGGTACTCGTTGATGACCTCGGTGGTGGTGCTCTTCTTGTTGAAATCGTTGATGAACTTCTCGATCTGCGGCCCGCCGATGGCCGCGCGCCAGGGATGCCAGATCGTGATTTGCGCCTTCGCGGGGGGTGCCGTGGGCTTCACGGCCACCGTGGGTTTTGGTACGGCCGTCGGCGCAGTCGTCGGCGTCGGCGCTACCGTGGGCTTTGGCGGCGCAGCCGTGGGCGCGGGCGCGGCGGGTTTGGCCGGCGCTGCCGTAGGTGCCGGCGCGGCCGGCTTCGGCGGAGGCACTGGCGTCGGCGTAGGCGCCTGACCGCACGCGGCGAGCACCGGCACGAGGAGACCACCGCCGGCCACGGCGGCCGACGTTCGCAGGAACGACCTGCGAGTGACCTTCGGAGACATCGACTTTACCTCCACTTGCTGCGAGTGTTGTGGGTCAGACTCCGCGCTGACCCCGAGCCGAGTGTACTACGCGATGGGCTGGCAGTGAACTACCCCGCGGCCAGCATGCGGCCACGACCGGCCAAACTCGTGATCGGGGCCGAGAGCAGTTGAGGCTCGTCCGCGCAGACGGTACAATGGCGACGATACACGGCGGGGGCGAGGACGCCCGGGCTCCGAGGACGCGGTGATCCTTGCGGTGAGCGGGATGAGCGAAATCAACAGAGCAATCGATCAGACGACATTCAGCCAGCACGTTCGGGATGCCCTGGCGCATCTGTATGATCGACTCCATCTCCAGGACCATCCTCTCGTCGCGCTCCTCGGCGTCTCGGCTCATTCCGCGCCGGCCGATGCGCTCCGCCGGACGCTGTTGGACGCCGTCGAGCAACTGTGCCCGCCGGCACAGGCTCCCCAGCGCGATGGCCGGTGGCGACAGTACCGGGCCCTCCGCCTGCGCTACGTCGAGGGCGCCAATCCAGCGGAGATCGCGGGCAGGCTGAAGGTCAGCGAGCGGCAGGCCCGGCGCGACCACCAGGAGGGCGTCACCGCCGTCGCCGGCCTCCTGTGGAGCAGGCGTGTGCGCCTCCGGGACGCTCGGTCCGAGGGCGACGGAGCGAGGGGTGAGGGGAGCGGGGG
>JACPQP010000417.1 GCA_016190465.1 Chloroflexota bacterium | reverse complement strand
GTCGCTGCACGACCTGGTGACCCGGAGCATCGCGCGCGTCCGCGACGCCGCCGGCATCGACTACATCCCCAACGGCCCGGAGGACACCGAGTCATCGTCGATGGCTCGGGGAACGACGCCGGCCGTCTGGCCGCTTCAGCTCTTCGGATATGACGACCCGCTCATCGTTCGCTCGTTCGAGCGCTACGACGAGAAGTGGGTGAAGTCGCGGGGCAACGCCTACCTCCACAACTCGGGCAACCTGTGGGTGTACGGTGGGCTGGAGATCGCCCACGCGCTGCTCTTCCTGCGCCAGGCGGGACGCGCGGCGGAGATCGCTCAGTGGGCGATGGACAACCAGGCCGCGCCCGGCACCTTCGCCTGGGCCGAGGCCGTGAACCCCGAAACCCGTCGGTTCGCCGGAGGCGACATGCCCCACTCCTGGGCGGCCGCCGAGTACGTCCTGTACCTGCGGGACGCGCTGGTCCGCGAGGAGGGCGAGCGGCTCGTGCTGGCCGACGGCGTGCCCGCACCCTGGATGCACGACGGGCAGCGGGTCGGGATCCACGGCGCGCCAACCTCCTTCGGCCCGGCCGGCTACACGCTGGTCTCGCACGCCAGTCGCGGATACTGGGAGCTGACGATCGACGAGGGGACCGTGGCGCCGGCGGGCTACCTCCTGCGCGGCCCCTTCTCGCGCGCGCCGAGGCGACTCGTCGTCGACGGTCGCGAGATCACCCTGACCGGCACCGCGGCCCTCCTGCTCCCCGCCGACGCCCGGCGCGTCCGCGTGGACTTCTGAAGAGGGCTAAACCTCGGGTGAAGTGGTCGGCGCCTCGCGTTCATCGGCCAGGTGACCGTTGTCACGGGCGCGGCCGAGGGGGCTGCCGTCAACCGCCGCGCGCAGCTCGGGCGCATCGACCGCGACGGCGCCGCGCTGCTGGCAGACGATGGCCGCGGCGTGACTCGCCAGGAGGGCCGCCTCGCGGTGGGTCGCGCCGGCCGCCAGCGCCAACGCGTAGACCGCCGTCACAGTGTCCCCCGCACCCGTCGGGTCCACCACACGGGTGCAGGAGGTCGGCAGATGATAGCCCGGGCGGCCGGGTTCGAAGAGCGACATCCCATCGGCACCCCGCGTGATCAGGATCGCGTCCGTCGCGAGCGTGGTCAGAAGGCGCTGTCCGGCGGCGACGATCGAGGGATTCCCCGTCAGCTCGGAGCCGAGCGCCTCCGCGGCCTCCTGGCGGTTCGGCTTCACCACGGTCGCGCCGGCGTAGCGCGCGAAATCGCGCCCCTTGGGGTCCACGACGATCGGTAGGCCGGCGGCGTGGGCCAGCGCGATCAATGCGGCGGCGAGCTCGGCGGTCACCACGCCTTTCGAGTAGTCGGAGAGGATCACGCCGTCCACGTGGGCGAGTTCCGTCGCGGCGGCGGCGAGTAGGCGGTCGCGGACGTCGGCCGGGACCGGCATCCGGACCTCGCGGTCGATCCGGACGATCTGCTGGGTCTGGCCGATGACCCGCGTCTTGAACGTGGTGGGGCGATCGGCGATCGTCAGCAGGCCGCCGGTCGGCATTCCCCGCTCGGCCAGGAGATCGAGCAGCGCCCGGCCCTCGGCATCGGCGCCGACCACGCCGATCAAGGACACCCAGGCGCCGAGCGCAGTGGCATTCAGGGCGACGTTGGCTGCACCACCGGCCAGATACGTGAGGCGATCGACCTCGACGACCGGCACCGGCGCCTCGGGCGAGATCCGAGTGACCGTACCCCAGACGTACTGATCGACCATCACGTCGCCGACGATGAGCAGCCGTTGATGGTCGAACCGACCGAGCAACTCACGGAGTCGTCGCCTCAGCATGTCCGCTCGCCTTCCGCAAGTTTCAGGCCGGGCAGGGCCGGCCCGCCCGAACCTCAGCCGATCTCGACCTCCAGCCCCCGTTTCGCCTGCCGGGCGGCTTCGTAGACGACACGGGCGGTGGCGATGTCCTGGATCGCCAGGCCGGTCGAGTCAAACACGGTGATCTGGTCGGAGGTGGTTCGACCCGCAACGGCGCCGGTCAGCACGAGCCCGAGCGTGCCGGCGATCTGCTCGGGGTGGTAGATCCCCCGCGAGATCGCCACGTTCAGCTCCCCGCCGTGGACGCTCTGCTCGAGCTCGTCCACGACCACGCGAGAGTCGAGGAGGATCTGTGGATCGAGCTCCTGCTTGCCGGGGGCGTCCGCGCCGATGGCGTTGATGTGAGCGCCCGGGCGAACCCAGTTGCGCCAGACGATGGGCGCCGTCGACGGGGTGAGCGTGCAGACGATCTCGGCCCCGGCCGCCTCCTCGACGCTGGCGGTGCGGGTGGGAACGCCCGGGAACAGCGACCGCAGCGCGGCGATCCGCTGCGGTTTCTGGTCGGCGAGGAGCACCTCCTCAAGCGGCCAGACCTGACTCATCACGAGGAGCAGCACCTCGGCCTGCGCGCCGCAGCCGATGATCCCCAGCGTTCGGGCGTCAGGGCGAGCGAGCATCCGGGTGGCGATCGCCGCGGCGGCGGCCGTGCGCCAGCTCGTGATCAGCGTGCCGTCCATCACCGCGAGCGGCTGGCCCGTCGACGGGTCGTTGTAGATGACGACGCCCATCACGGTCGGCAGGCCGTGCTCGGCGGGGTTGCGCGGGTGCACGTTGACCCACTTGAGCCCGGCGGCGCCGTCGACGTAGGCGGGCATGGCGCGAAAATCGCCGTGGTAGGCGGGCAGGGTGAGGTAGACCTTGGGCGGCATCACTGTCCGCCCCCGGGCGTGGGCGACGAACGCCGACTTCACCGCCGTGACCACGGTGGTGGGGGTCAGCAGCTCGGCAACGGTGCGCTTGTCGATCAACAGCATCGCGTCATCCTTTGTGCTCTCGCGTATGCGCTCGGGTGTGCTCTGGTGTGCGCTCGTGCTCGCGGCGACCGCCTTCATCAGGTAGCACCCCTACTCGCCATTACACGCGCCGTGCCACGGGCGTCGCGGCGCCGGGGGCGTGGTCAGGTCAGTTCACCTTCCGGCGCGGCTTGCGGGGAGCCCCACAGCCGGTTACAATGACGCTCCGTGATGGCTACTCGCATTCCTCGCTGGCTTGTCCACGCGCCCTTGCTCATCGACATGCTCCTCGTCGCGCTCGCCGCGGCCGCGACAGTGCGCCTGCTCGCGGTCCCCGGCTTTCCCCGGACCGACGACGGCGATTTCCACCTTTTCCGCCTGGCTGATCTGGTCACGGTGCTGGGAGAGGGAAGCTGGTACCCACGCTGGTCGCCCAGCATGGCGCTCGGCTACGGTTATCCCCTCTATAACTTCTATCCACCTCTCTCCTCTTGGAGTGCTGCCATCTTCTACCTCATCGGTTTCAGCACAGTCGATGCGGCCAGGGCAGCACTTGTCATCCCCGTGGTGGTCGCCGGATGGGGGATGTACGGCTTCACCCGTGCCGACCACGGTCGAGCCGGAGCCCTGGTGGCCGGGATCGCCTATGCCACGCTCCCCTACCTGCTTGTCGACATGTACGTGCGCGGCGCGTTTGCCGAGACCTGGGCACTCGCGCTGCTCCCCATCGTCTTCTCTTCCGCGCGCCATCTGACCGAACGGAAGACGGTCGGTAGCCTGGGCGCTATGGGTGTGGCGCTCGGGGCGCTACTGATGGCTCACCTTGCCATCGCACTCTTCGCGGTCCCGTTCGCTGCGCTTTACGCGCTGATCCACGGAGTACACCTCCACACCGATCAGACGATCGCGGCGCCATCCGGAAGATCGATCGGAGCGGAGGATGAGGCACACCTTCAGCATGCGGACCGAGACCAGCGAGCGGCCGTTGGTCAGATAACTCGCCTCGGTGCGGCGCTGATCCTTGGCCTGGCGCTGAGCGCAATCTACTGGCTGCCGGCACTGGGAGAGATCGGGCTGGTCTCGGCTCAGTCGCTCACCGGCGGCTTCTTTGACTACCGAAACCACTTTCACCGAACGGCCGATCTCGTCCAGCGGAGCTTGCTCTACGATTACCGTCTGGCACCGGGCTTTCGAGCAGGCCTTGTCCAGGTCGTCATCTCGGCACTTGGGCTCGTCGCCACCCTGCGTGTAGGCCAAATGCGGCGCTCATCGGTTTTCTTCGCGGTCGTGCTGGCGATCAGCCTCGGGATGCAATCCGAGCGGTCCTCCCTGCTGTGGGAGCGTCTCCCTCTGCTTTCGTACGTCCTGTTTCCGTGGCGCCTTCTCACGTTGGCCGGGCTCGCGTCGGCGTACCTCGCCGGCGCTCTGGGCAGCGCGCTGTTCCCTGTTTTGGCGCCGAAACACTTTACGCTTCGGCGCATCCTCGCCAATTGTCTGTTTGGCCTGCTGATCACCATCCTCTGCGCGACATCCCTGAGCTCGATAGACGAGCCCGAAATGGTCGCGGCTCAGGATGTGGTGACGACGGCCGTGATGCGCCAGTTCGAGCGTCATCGCGCGCTGATCGCAGCGTCGACGTCGGGTGTGTATCTACCTCGTACAAGTGGAGTAGGCCCCATCGCGTACACTCGTCTCCCACAAAACCCGGATCCCGTGCCACGCCCGGTTCATATCAGTGTCGAGGCAGCGTCGCCGACTGCGCTAGCC
>JACPQP010000416.1 GCA_016190465.1 Chloroflexota bacterium | reverse complement strand
TCCCCCTTGATGGGGGAGGGGTTGGGGTGAGGGTGTGGCGCCTTTTCACACACTTTCTCAGGCGAAGCGCGGTGAGCCGAAAGGGATGCCGCGGCTCTCCCGAGGGTTGAGGGAAAGACGATGAGTGGTATTACCTCGCGCGAGAACATGATGCGGATCCTGCGCCACGAGGTGCCGGAATGGGTGCCTTTTGCCCCGATCATCCAGGGCTTCTTTGGGACGGAGGGCGTGCCGCGGGAGCTGATCGACAACAAGGACTACGTCACCATCGCCCACATGTTTGGTGGGGACGTGCTCGACCGGGCCGGCGCACCGTCGCCCGTGGTGGTCAGGCAGCCCAACGTCCAGGTGACCCGAGAGTCCCGCGATGGCGTCATCACCGTCACGACGGAGACCCCGGTCGGGGTCCTCGTCGAGACCTTCCTGGAGGCCGGGAGCGAGCAGAGCCACACCATCTTCCGCTCGGGCCACGCCATCAAGAGCCTGGCTGATTACCGGACGGTCAGGTTCATCCTGGAGGATACTCACTTCGAGGTGAGTCAGGAGGCCATCGACCGGGGCCGGGCGCGGATGGCTCAGATCGGGGAACACGGGATCGTCGACACGGTGGGCCCCGAGTCCCCGTTCATGCACATGGTGCGCGTGCTCGCCGGCGCCGAACGGCTCATCTACGACCTGGACGATCACCCCAGCACGGTGCGCGACCTACTGGAGCTGATGGCGGCCAGGAACTGCGAGAGGTACGAGCTCATCGCCGCTCACACTCCCACCGACATCGTCGTGTCCAACGAGGATGCGGATACGCGCATCCTCTCACCGCGGATGTTCCGCGAGTTCATCACCCCGGCCGTGCGCCGCTACGCCGAGATCTGCCATCGGCACGGCAAGATCTACGTGGACCACATGTGCGGCAGCATCGCCCGGTTTCTGGACCTGATCCCGGAGATGGGGGTGGATGCCGTCGACTGGGTCGCCCCACCGCCGATGGGGGACGTGGATTTCGCCGAGGCCCGGCGCCGGTGGGGAGATGCCATCACGTTGATCGGCACGGTCGACGCGTCGGTGATGCGCTTCGGCACGCTGGATCAGATTCGGGCGCACGTATTCGACCTGCTGAGGGCCATCGGTCCAGGGGACAACTTCATCCTGGAGGTTCCGCCGGCCGCGGGCACCCCGCGCCAGAACGTCGAAGTCGTGGCCGAGATCATGAACGAGATGCGTCGGAGGTAGCCGAGGTGAATGGAAAAGAGCGAGTCAAGCGGGCCGTCGAGTTCCGGCGGCCGGATCGTGTTCCTGCGCGGGTAAGCGCATCCAGCGCGCTCTGGAAGGTCTACCGCGACGACCTGCGCCGGGTGGTCGAGCAGTACAGTTGGATGCAGGATTTCGGTTGGGCGCCCCGTGGGCAGGTGCGCGCGGTCGACTCCTACGACGACTTTCGAACCATCGAGCAAGAGGGTACCTACGTCGACAACTGGGGCTGTGTCTGGCACAACATCCACGGGGGGCTGGCCGGCCAGGTCTTTGGGCACCCCCTTGCCGATTGGCGTGGGCTCCAAAGCCTCCGGCCGCCCGATCCCGAGGTCCAGGGAGAGTTCGGCGGGCCCATCGACTGGCAGGACATCAGCGCCAGCATCGCGGCCAATGGCCAGGATCGCTACCTGATGGGCAGCGGCGGCCGGATCTGGGAGCGGATGTACTGGCTGCGCGGGATGGAGGCCCTGATGATGGACATTGCCGAGGGGCGGCCGGAGGTGCAGGAACTGATCGACCTCATCGTCGACCACAACATCCGGCACATCAAGAAGTGGCTGGAGCTGGACATCGATTGCATCGTCTTCAGCGACGACTGGGGCGCCCAGACCCAGTTGCTGATCAACCCCAGGGACTGGCGGAAATACTTCAAGCCCGCCTACGCCAGGGAGTTCGCGGTGATCAAGGCAGCGGGCAAGCATACCTGGTTTCACTCGGACGGGTATATCCTCAACATCATCCCCGACTTGATCGAGATTGGGCTGGACGTGGTCAACCCCCAGATCGGCGCCAATGGGTTGGAAAACCTGATCGCGGTCTGCAAAGGGCGGATCTGCGTCGACCTTGACCTGGATCGCCAGAAGGAGCTCGCGTTTGGGACGCCCGCGGAGCTGAAGGCGCACGTCCGTGGTGCGATCGAGGCCCTTCGCGCCGACGCGGGGGGCCTGGTCGTCAAAGCCGAGTTCAACCCACCGGCGCCGCTGGCCAACATCGAAGCAGCCTACGAGGCGTTCGCGGAGTGTTGTGGCCGCCCGGAGTCGTGATGGCTCGCCAACACGCCAGGTGGTGAAACCCGGGCTCCGGGCCGCCGCGAGCGAAAGTGGCCGAGCGTGACAGGAGGAGAATTCCGGGTGACGCGATCGCGGCGCCTCGTGTATGGCTCCCTGGCGTTGGTGCTCTGGGTGGCGACGGCTGCCGTCGGTCTGGCCGAGATCCTCACCGTCGCCGACATCCTGGTCCGGCTCGCTACGCGGTTGGGGGTGAAAGGCGATTCCACCTCCGGCGCTTATACGCTCATCACCATCAGCCGCTGCGCCATCGTCGTCTTCGGAGTCGTCTGGCTGGCGTTCGTGATCGCCAGCGCCGACTACCACTACCGGCGGCTCGGCCAGCGCCGCTCGTGGAAGGTGTTCGGCTGGACGATCGTCGTGGAGGCCACCATCGCGGTCGTCGGTCTTCTCATGTGATGTCCAGGGATTCATAGCCATGACCAGGATCGCCCGACCAGGGCCTACACCCGCAGAATCCCGGCCAGTGAGGTCACCGCGGTCGTGTACCCGGTGAACCCAGGACGAGGCCGCGACCGGCGACAGGTGTGTGCACCCTCCCTGGCCGCGCTCACCTCTCTCTCGCACGCATGCCCAGCAGCGACTGCGGGCTCTCGAAGAGGATGGCGCGGGCGATGGCGAGGGCGTCGTCGCGGGTGTACTGTCCCTGGGCGATCTTCTGGGCGAGCACCTGGGCGAGTTGCTTGCGCACCAGCACGGCCTTACCGTAAGTCCACTCTACGCAGTACGCGTCCGAGAAGAAGCCGACCTGCTTGTTGGTCGGCAGCATGTCCAGCCGCTCGGCGATCACCTGACGGATGACGTCGGGGAAGAAGTTGTGCCACCAGTAGCCGGTCAGGCTGAAGTTCGGTAGCTCTCGCGCCAGAGTGCAGAGGGACTGATTGGCGTGGCGGCTCGCCAGGAAGCACTGGAAGCGCAGCTTCGGGTGGCGGGCGATGATCTCGGCGAGCTGGGCGACAGTGCGCTGGGCAATTCGGCTGCCTGTCTCCCAGAGGAGCGGCTCAGCGGCGAGGCTGAACTGGAACACGATCTCGTCGCCGTGCGCCTCGAGGCCAGTCAGGAAGGCCTCGTGGATGTACGAGGCGTAGACGTCGCGCTCCACGGGCGTGGCCGCGGCGCGCCGAGCCAGCGCCTCTTCCATCTCCTGGTCGCCCACCAGGCGGTAGTCGATGTCGGTCGAGAGATGTGTCGCCGTCGAGATGACCCGATCGTAGGGGATGCTGTCCACGTAGTGCGCGACCGCCGCTCGCACGTCATCAAGCGTGCGAATCGTGCGTTCGGTCGGCGGACGGGGGTCACCGCCAATCGCAGTGGGGCTCTCCGGCAACCGACCCCAGCAGCGCTCCAGCTCGTACAGCGCGGTGTCGTACTC
>JACPQP010000397.1 GCA_016190465.1 Chloroflexota bacterium | reverse complement strand
GCGCCGCCAGCCCACCCGCGCCCGCGCTCAGCAACTGCCGGCGCGTCAGCATTCCACTCGCACCCCACACCCCCAGCCCCCACGTGCGCTAACACAGGGAGCAGACCACTCCCCCCTGCCCGCCGTGCCTGAGCCGGGCCCGACGCGGGGAGGGGGATGGCGGCTCCCCCTCTCCGCGTCGTCCCCCCTCTCCGCGCCGGATAGGGATTTAGGGGGTGAGGTCCGGGCAGGGGGGAGAGGTCTGCTCCCTGAGTTAGCGCACGTGGGGGCTGGGGGTGAGGGGTGCGAGTGGAATGCTGACGCGCCGGCAGTTGCTGAGCGCGGGCGCGGGTGGGCTGGCGGCGCTGCTCGTCACGGGTGTGGCGGGGGGGGGGTATCCCACCGGCTTCCGTGCCGAGGCCAGCGCTGGCGGCTTTCGCGGTCGGGTCCTCAGCCTCTTGACCGACCAGCCGATCCCCGGTGCGCTCGTCTGGGCCGAGCCCGGCGGGGCCATCGTCGCCGCCGACGTGAACGGCCTCTACCACCTTCCCCTCCCGCCGGGACAGTACACCATCCACGTCGCCGCCGACGGTTATCTCGCGATGAGCCGCGTGCAGCAGCTCGCGGGCGACCCGGCGCCCGCACCGGCCGACTTCGCGCTCCTCCGCGAGCGGCTCACCGCCGAGGAGGAAGAGCGCGCCTATTCCCGCCTGGTGAAGCAGCCGGAGTCACCGCTCATCGAGCCGGGGATCCAGGAGGGCCGTGCGGTGGCGTCGCTGAACAACCTGCCGACCCAGGTGAAGCTCCTCGAGACCGGCCAGTGGATGGACCTGGAGGAGTACCTGAAGGGCGTCGTGCCGAACGAGGTGCCTCCCTCGTGGCCGACCGAGGCGCTGAAGGCGCAGGCCATCGCGGCCCGCTCCTACGCCATCGTCTACCAGCGGGCGCACGGCTACATCTGTACGACGACAGCCTGCCAGGTGTACACCAGTGTCCGGTTCGACTCGACGAGCCGCGCGGTGGACGCAACCCGGGGTGTCGTCGCCGCCTACGATGACGACGTCATCTCGGCGTTCTTCTTCGCCCGCTGCAACGACGTGACAACTCGCAACAGCGAGAACGCGCTCGACTGGCAGACCTGTGCGGAGCGCGGCTGGAACTATGTCGCCTACTGTCGGGCCCGCGGCTGCGGAGGGCACGGCCGGTATGACAGCTCCTGCGGCTACTATGGCCACGGCGTCGGGATGTGCCAGTGGGGCGCCTGGGCCCGGGCCAAGGAGGGGCTCGACGCCGCCGCGATCATTCGCCGCTACTACACGGGTGTCGCCGTCGTCGCGACCGGCCCGGCCACGGTAACTCCCACCCGTACCCCCACGGTCACGCCGACCCCCACAGTGACGCCAACTCCCACGCTGGGCGCGCTCCTCCAGCAGCCGTCGGTGTCTTTCCTGCAAGTGGACGAGCAGCCCTACGTCTTCCGGTGGACCGGCAACGGGACGAGCTATCGGGTGACCCTGAACGGGCCAACTGGCACGCAGACGAGAGACTGGGCCCCCGACACGACCTGGGTCCCGCCGACGCCGCTGGCGCTGGGCGACTACGAGTGGCAGGTCGAGACGCGCAACGCCCAGGGGCAGTTCGCCGAGAGCACGCCGCAGCCGTTCCGAGTGCTGTCCCAGGTGTGGCGCAGCCGTCTGCCGCGCATCACCCAGCGGAGCAGTGCGGGCTGGTGAGGCATCGAGCCCCGGTACTCCAGCGGGGCTCGGCTGGCTTGGGCAGGAGTGCGGGTGATCGTGGTTTCACGTCCTCGCGGAGGGACGCCTTTCCGCTTCAAGCGGCCGACTGGCCAGTCGGTCGACCTGGCGTCTCTGGCCGGTGGACTTTGACCTCAAGGGTGAACCCCTCGCCCAGCGCCTTCACGTAGCGGCGCAGGGTGTTCAGGGTGTAAGCGTCATAGCCGCGCTTCTCGATCCTGGCCACCTGCGCCTGGGAGATCCCCAGCCGCTTGGCCACTTCCGCCTGGGTCAGTCCCGCCGCCTGGCGAGCCTCCACCAGTTGGAGCCAGAGTTCCTTCTTGGCAGCTTCCTCTTCGTAGATCCGGCGGAACTCTGGGTCGGCCATCTGCCTCTCCCAGTATTCCTCATAGCGCTGTCTTCCTTCGTCGATATTTTCAGCCATTGTCTTCATCATCTCCCTTCACGTGCCATAAAGTCGGCATACCTTCGCCTGGCGACTTCGATCTCCTGGCGCGGCGTCTTCTCCGTCTTCTTCATGAAAGCCATACAAGAGGATGATCCGCCGCCCAATGAAGAAGAAGTAGATAACCCGATAGATGTTGGTTCTACTCTGCTCCCGCAGTTCCCACAAATTGCCTTCCAGGTGCCGGACCAGGGGTTCTCTCGCCTGGACGTTGCGCACCCGAAGCTGCTCCATCGACCAGCGGAAACGGGCTCGAGTCTTCGGGTCCAGGCTATCGAGGAACTCCTCGACCGGACTCGTCCCATCTGCTTCCAAGTAGTATTCGGTGATCCAGGCTATTGACGGCTGCATTATACGTATTCTCGTATGGAGTGGGTGTCCCGTCAATGTGCGGTTGATTCTCCCGCGCCAGGCGGTACAATGGCCTCTGATCCAGTCGATGAGGAGAATGCGGTCGTGAACTTGATCGTCCTGATGCTCGACAGCTTCCGGCAGGACCACGTCGACGTCTACCACCAGGGGCGGGCGCCCTTCGCGGGTGTGCCGCCCTGCCGGACCCCCAACCTCGACGCCTTCGCGCGGAGCTCGATCGTCTTCGAGAACGCCTACCCCGAGGGCCTGCCGACCATTCCGGTCCGGACCGCGCTGATGACCGGCCAGCAGACCCTCCCGTTCCGACCCTGGCAGCCGCTGACGCCCCAGGACCTCTCGGT
The DNA here is from genome assembly GCA_016190465.1 of Chloroflexota bacterium. Lineage (GTDB taxonomy): Bacteria > Chloroflexota > UBA6077 > FW602-bin22 > JACPQP01 > JACPQP01. The sequence continues at coordinate 3,797 of JACPQP010000397.1, read as the reverse complement.
CGCCGAGATCCTCCGCCGCGAGGGGTACACCTGCGGGCTCATCTCCGACTGCTACCATTACCGGGCGCCGGGGATGAACTTCCACCGGGGCTTTCACGCCTACCGCTGGATCCGCGGCCAGGAGTACGACCCCTACGAGTCCGGGCCGACCCGGCGCAACCTCGACGACTACGTGAACGACAGGTACCCCGAGATCTGGCGCAACCGGATCGCCCAGTTCCTCGCCAACACCGACGACTTCCAGAGAGAAGAGGACTGGTTTCCGGCTCAGGTCGTCGATCAGGCGATCCGATGGCTGAGGAGGAACCGTGGCCAGAAGAAGGTCTTCCTCTGGATCGACAGCTTCGAGCCGCACGAGCCCTGGGATCCGCCGGCCCGGTTCGACGGGTACCGCGACCCGTCCTACAGCGGCAAGCGGCTCATCATGCCGATGGGCGGCGAGTACGAGACCTGGGCCACGCCCGAGGAGGCGAGGGACATCCAGGGTCTGTACGCGGGCGAGGCGGCGTTCGTGGATCATTGCCTGGGACCGCTCTTCCAGGCGATGGAGGAGCTCGGCTACCTCGAGGACTCGCTCGTCGTCATCACCGCCGACCACGGGCACCCGCTCGGAGATCACGGCAAGTTCCTGAAGGGCGCCGACCGGATGTACAGCGAGCTCCTGAAGGTGCCGTTCATGGTCCGTTGGCCGGGCGGTCAGGGTGGCGGACGCCGAACGCCGGCCATCGTCCAGTTCCACGACATGTTGCCGACCGTGCTTGACGTGATGGGGCTGGGGAGCAACACCGACGCGATGCACGGGCGCAGCTTCCGTCGCGTACTCGATGGTGAGACCGACCAGTTCCGGAAGGCGATGATCGTCGGCTACCACCAGGGGATCGACCGCTGCGTCCGCGACGCCCGGTGGAGCCTGATCCTGCGGCCGCGAGGCGAGCCCGACGAGCTCTACGACCTCGTGGAGGACCCCCGGGAGCGACGTAACCGGATCGACGAGCACCCCGAGGAGGCGGTCCGGCTGGCGAGCATGTTCGGCAGCTATTTCATCCAGCAGGGCCGGACGAGCGTCGTCAAGGGTATCCAGGGGAGGTACGAGGTGGCTTCCGGAAGCGTTGACTAAGCGAAGGGCAGATGGTAGATTGCGACCATCTCTCAGTACGTCGCCAGAGGTAATCAGCAGTTAGCCGTGTCAGTGCTCCGGCTCGTTCACTTCGCCGACGTCCACCTGGGGACGGAGAACTACGGGCGGATCGACCCGGCGACCGGGCTCAACACCCGCCTGGCCGACTTCACGGCGGCGCTTGATCGCGTCGTCGACCGCGCGGTCGACGACGACGTCGATCTCGTCGTGTTCGCCGGCGCTGCCTACCGCCACCGCGATCCCAATCCCACCCATCAGCGCGAGTTCGCCCGCCGCATCCGCCGGTTGAGTGAGGCCGGCCTGCCGGTCTTCCTCCTCGTCGGCAATCACGATCTTCCGGCGGCCTCCGGCCGGGCCCCCAGCGTCGACATCTTCCGCACGCTCGGCGTCCCCCGCGTCGTCGTGGCCGACCGGCCGGAGGTGCACGTCGTCGAGACGCGGCGCGGACCGGTGCAGATCGCGGCGGTGCCCTGGGTGACCCGCAGTCGGGTGCTCGCCCGCGAGGCAGCGCGGGACAAGACACCGGAGGAGGTGAATCGGCTGCTGGCCGACCTGACGAGCCAGACGATCGGCGACCTGGCCGAACAGATCGACCCGGCGCTGCCCTCGATCCTGGTGGGACACCTCTCCGCGCTGGGGGCTACCTACGGCTCGGAGCGGAGCGTGACCGTGGGCGAAGAGGTGCTCCTGCCGCCGAGCGTCATCGCCAACTTCGCCTTCGACTACGTCGCGCTGGGGCATATCCACAAGCACCAGGTGCTCGCCGACCGTCCCCTGACCGCGTACGCGGGCAGCATCGAGCGCGTCGACTTCGGCGAGGAGGCCGAGGGAAAGGGATTCATGCTCGTCGAGATCGTGGCCAGGCGAGAGGCCCGCTACGAGTTCGTGTCGACCCTGGCGCGACGGTTCGTCACGGTTCACGTCAAGGCGCTGGGCGACGACCCCACCGCCCAGGTTCTCCAGGCCATCGAGCGACACGACGTCCGGGATGCGGTTGTCCGGGTCCTCATCAAGACCGATCGCCAGAGTGACCCCCGCCTGGACATCCCCGAGATCCGGCGGGCCCTTCGCGACGCCTACCATATCGCGGCGATCAGCCGGGAGGTGCTGCGTCCTCCGCGGCCGCCAGGGACCGAACACATCGAGGAGCTGGCTCCGGAGGAGGCGCTGCGGCGCTATCTTGAGGAATGTGACCCGAAGCCGCCGCGCGACCGCCTCACGATGCTGCTGGACTACGGCCGTCGGCTGATCCAACAGGAGCCGGCGTGATCCCGATCCGCCTGCGCCTGCGCAACTTCCTCTCGTACGGCGAGCCCGATCAGACGCTGTCGTTCGACGGCTTTCGGATCGCCTGCCTCTGCGGCGAGAACGGCCACGGCAAGTCGGCGCTGCTCGACGCGATCACCTGGGCGGTGTGGGGACGGGCGCGGGGCAGCGAGCGCCGCGACCTCAGCGACGACGACCTGATCCAGCTCGGCAAGACCGATATGGAGGTCGAGTTCGAGTTCGAGCTGGGGCCGAATCGCTACAACGTGCTGCGCAAGCGCGCGGTGCGCCAGACGGCGCGGCGGCGCACGAGCACCGGGGTGCTCGAGCTCCAGGTGGTCGGCCCTGGCGACCATCCCGGCCATCGCCCTCTCACCGGCGAGAGCGTGGCCGAGACCCAGCGCAAGATCGACGAGCTGCTTCGGCTCGACTACGACACCTTCATCAATTCGGCGTTCATTCTCCAGGGGCGCGCCGACGAGTTCACCCGGAAAACCCCCACCGAGCGCAAGACCATCCTCGCCGAGCTCCTGGGCCTCGAGCGGTACGATCGGCTCACCGAGCAGGCGCGCGCCGAGGCTCGCCGCGTCGAGGTCAACCTGCGCGCCACCGAGATGGAGATTCAGCGGCTGGACGACAGGCTGAAGGAGGAGCCGACCTACCAGCGCGCACTCGACGAGGCCCAGCAGGGCGTCGCCAGTCTCGAATCGAGCATCCACCTGGGCGAGTCTCGCCTGGTGGGACTGCATCAGCGCCGCAGCGCGCTCGAGTCGAAGGCGCAGCACCACCGGCTGCTTGACGAACGCGCGACGCGGTTCGAGAGAGAGATCCAGGTGCTCCAGCAGCGAATCGCCACCCAGCGGCGACTGATCGCCGAGATCGAGGTGGTCGTCGCCCGGCGCGAGGCGATCCAGCGGGAGATGGCCGAGCTGGAGACGGTTCGCCGGGCAGAGCAGGCGCTCGCGGCGAAGCTGGACCCGTTTCTGGCGCTGACCGAGCGGCGATCCCGGTTGGAACGGGTGATCGATGAGGCCCGCTACGCCCTCGACGCCGAGCGCCAGTTGGTCGCCAGCCGGATCGCGAGCCTCCGCCGGGAGGCCGATCGGCTGCCGAGCCTCCGGCGCGAGGTGGCGGAGACGCGAGGCGGGCTCGAGCAGGTGGCGAGCGTCGAGGGCGAGCGCGACGGGCATCTCCAGGCCATCTCCCGGTTCAACCAGCAGGCCGAGGAGCTCCGGCGCACCGACGAGCGCCTCCGGGCCGAGCAGCAGCGGCTCGCGCCACAGCGTGACCGCATCCCCGGCCAGCGAAAGCTGATCGCCGAGATCGAGGTGGTCGTGGCCCAGCGCGAGGCGATCCAGCGGGAGATGGCCGAGCTGGAGACGGTTCGCCGGGC
>JACPQP010000410.1 GCA_016190465.1 Chloroflexota bacterium | reverse complement strand
GCCCTCAACCCCCAACCCCTTCCCCCAATACTGGGGGAAGGGGCGCGGCCGGACCCCCGCACCCAGAATTGGGACCGGCTCAGGAACGGCGGGCAGGGGGTGAGGACCGTCCCCCGGTCGCTCGCCGCACAGCGGCCCAACCGGCCGAGCGTTGACGCGACCGTGGGCCGCTGCCATACTGTCGGGGACGCCAGCTCTGGTTTCGGGAAGGTCCAGGAAGGGCAGAGCCCTTCCTGGCGGGGGTTTGGGGGTGTCCCCCAAAACAACAAAAACTCTGTGTTCCCTACTTGGGACGGGAGGGGGAGTCCGATGCCGGCCGCGAGTGTGTGGGGGGATCAGCCCCGAGCCGACGATGCGCACTCTGACCTGGCGGAGCTGCGCGCCGCGGCGCTGCGGCTGTTTGCCGTGGCGGTCCTGGCGCTGGCCGGCGGCGCGGTTCTCCTGGAGCTGGTCAACGCGGATGTCCGGGAGCCAGCAAGCCTGCTGGCGATCGGCGTGCTGGTGGGCTCGGGCCTGGTGGCCTGGCGTGAAGCGCCCCGGCGCCCGTCGTGGGGAGCAGTGATTCTCGTCGGCGGGCTGCTCGGCGCACTCGTCATCACCGTGTGCGTCTATCCGGGCACCTCGCTGGTCTACATGGCGATCCTCGTCGTCGTTACCGCGGGCCTGCTTCGCGGGCCTGCTCTTGGCTTCGCGTCGGCGGCGGGAGTCTCGGCGATGGGGTTCGTACTGCCGGCCGTCAGTATGGCGCCGCTGCCGGACGGAGCGCCGACCGTGCTGCTGACGCTCGTCTGGCTCGGCGCGGCGGTGGCCTGGCTGGGCACCTGGCCGACGCGATCCGCCGTCAGTTGGGCCTGGCACTCCTACAACCAGACCATCGAGAAGATCCAGGAGGTGCGTGAGCGGCAGGCCGAGCTGGGCCGCCTCTCGAAAAGCCTGACGGAGGTGTGCATCCGACTCGAGCAGTTGAACCAGGATCTGGTGCGGGCGCGGCACGAGGCCGACGAGGCCCGGCGCCTGAAATCCGAGTTCGCGGCCACGGTCAGCCATGAGTTGCGCACGCCACTGAACCTGATCATTGGCTTTGCCGAGATGATGATGGTCGCGCCCCAGAGCTATGCAGGCGCGACGTTGCCGGAGAGCTACCGCGGCGACCTCGACGCCATCTATCGGAACGCCTGCCAGCTCTCGTCCTTGCTGGACGACGTACTCGATCTCAGCCAGGTCGATGCGCACCGGTTTGCCCTCCAGAAGGAACACGTCGCCCTGGCCCGGATCATCGATCAGGCCACCGCGACTGTGGCGAACCTCTTCAAGGACGCCGGTCTCTACCTCAAGGTGGATCTACCGGCGCACCTGTCGTTGGTCAACGTCGATCCCACCCGGATCAAGCAGGTCCTGATCAATCTGCTGAGCAACGCGGTCCGCTACACGGACGACGGCGGGGTGACCGTGACCGCCACCGGCGACGACCGGGAGGTGGTGGTGTCGGTGACCGATACCGGAGTGGGGATTCCGCCGGAGGAGCTGCCGCACATGTTCCAGGAGTTTCGCCGGGGAGCGGGACCCCAGCGCCGGAAGGGGAGCGGACTGGGGCTGGCGGTGAGCAAGCGATTCGTAGAACTGCACGGCGGAAACATGTGGGCGGAGAGCACGCCGGGGGCTGGCAGCACGTTCTGCTTCAGCTTGCCACTGGCGGGGAATGTCGTGGCGTCGGCAGTGGAGACCGATTGGGAGGCCCGGGTGCGCGGGGCGCCGGGCGCCGGCGAGCGAGTCATCGCCGTGGTCGGGCAGAACCACGCCGCAGCCGGCATCTTTCGCCGCTACCTGGACGGCTTCCGCGTCGTGGGCCCGCTGAAACCGTCGGAAGCGCGACGGCTGGCCCGTGAGGGGATGATCCACGCCGTCATCCTCGGCGATGCCGTGACGGGGAGCGAAGCGCGAGCCAACGGGTCCGCCGCGCAGCCGTTTCCGCGGATTCCCGTGGTCGCCTGTAACCTCCGCACCCCCTCGGCTCGCCGGGACGAGCTCGGCGTCCAGGGCTATCTGGTCAAGCCCGTCGCGCGTCCGCAGGTGGCCGCGGCGCTCCGCTCCCTGGGACGCGACGCCCGCAAAGTGCTGGTCGTCGAAGACGACCCGGAGCTGAGCCGACTGCTCAAGAAGATGGTCAGCCTGGTCTCGCGCCGCTACCAGGTCCGGCAGGCCTTCGACGGCGCCACCGCGCTGGCCGCGATGCGGGCCGATCGACCCGACGTGGTGCTGCTTGACCTGGTCTTGCCCGAGGTGGATGGCTACGAGGTGCTTCAGGCGATGCGGGCGAGCCCGGAGCTGCGCAGCGTTCCCGTGGTCGTGGTCACGGGCAATGAGGGCAGCGACGAAGCCATCGTCGCCGGCGCGGTGAGTCTGACGCAGACCGGGGGACTCACCATTGCCGAGGTGATGCGCTACTTGCGGGGCGGGCTGGAGGGCCTGGAGCGGATCGCGCCAGCGTCTCCTGTGTAATACCAGTTGCCTTTGGCAAGGCCACTGGCCCCGCCCCACCCCAGAGGGGGTTTGGGGGCGGACAGTTCGGGCGGTCCGGGCCCTCATCTCCCAACCCTGGGAGAGGGGGAGGCCGGACCCCCCTCTCCCAGGGTTGGGAGAGGGGGCAGGGGGTGAGGGCCGCCATACCTGAAACTGTCCGCTCCTGAACCCAGAGGGGGTTTGGGGGTGGTCGCAGGGGAATGGGGCGTTCAGACGCAGTTGGTATAAGCGCGGCTTGGCCGGCATTGTCCGGAAGTTGGCCGCAGGGCGCTCAGCCTCTGCCCAGCGCTCGCTATACTTGCTCCAGGGCCAGGGCAGGAAGCTGGCCCACCAGACAGGCAACGGCGGGGTACAGGGCGCACCACGAAGACACAAGGACCACGAGGGGGCGACGGGGACGGGGATTGCAGATTGCAGATTTGGGGTC
>JACPQP010000411.1 GCA_016190465.1 Chloroflexota bacterium | reverse complement strand
CGACGAGCTCCGCCGGCGGGCGCTGGAGGCCGTGTCCCATCGCAGCCTGCCGGCCGTCGCCGCGGCCATCGAGCGCGCCTACGCGTCGCCCGACCTGAAGATGCGGGCGAGCGCCATCTGCGCGATGGGACGCAACTGCGATCGCCGTTGGCTCGACATCATCGGGAGCGAGCTTGCCAGCGGCGGGCCCGAGCTCCGCTACGAAGCGGCTCGGGCCAGCGGTGAGCTGGGGGAGCCGGTGCTCGTTCGCCCTCTCGCTCGCCTCCTGGTCGATCGTGATCCGGAGGTGCGGGTGGCCGCGGTCGGCGCGCTGGGCGAGATCGGGGGCAGGCAGGCGCGCCAGGCGCTGAAGTACTGCCTGGAGAGCGACGATCTGGTGATCCGCGATGCCGCCGCCGAAGCACTCAAGAACCTCGACTTCCTCGAGGATCCGCTCGACGTGGACCGGGAGGTTGGAGGTTAGGGGTTGGGGCTGACGGTACCCATCATTTCGAGCGCAGACGCGAGATGCGCTCGCGAAGGCGCTGGGGCGCCGGGGGCTGGTCCTCGACCGCCTGCCGCACCAGCCGACGCAGCCCAAACTCGAAGCGGAAGCGGGCGCGGCAGTTCTCGCACTGCTCCAGGTGCCGCTGGACCTCGGCGACCTCGCCCTCGGAGAGCTCCCGGTCGACGTAGGTGTGGAGCCGTCGTTCCGCCTCCCGGCAGTCGATCATTGGCGCGGGGTCCCGGGGCGTGGGATCCGGAGGCACGCGTTTCTGGCTCACGACGATGCCTCCTGGTGGCGGAGATAGCCGGCCTGCCGCGCGTGTTCCCAGAGCTGCCGCTGGAGGAGCTTTCGCCCCCGCGAGAGCCGCGACATCACCGTGCCGATCGGCACGCCGGTCATCTCGGCGATCTGCGCGTAGCTGAAGCCCTCGACGTCGCCGAGCAGGATCGCCACCCGGAACTGATCGGGCAGCCCGTCGAGCGCCCGCCGGACGTCCTCGTCGAGGATCTGCGCTAGCGCCTCGTCTTCGGCGCTGGCGGACCGATGGTCGCCGTGTCGGTGCAACTGGTCGTAGAGGAAATACTCCTCGGCCTGGTCGAGCGAGGCGTAGGCGACCTCGTGACTCGATCGGTCGCGGCGATTGAGGTAGGTGTTGGTGAGGATCTTGAAGAGCCAGGCCCGCAGGTTCGTGCCCGGCTGGAACTTGTCGGCGAACCGGAACGCCTTGAGGTACGTCTCCTGGACAAGGTCTTCGGCGTCCTCGGGGCGTCGGGTCATCCGGAGCGCAGCCCGGTAGAGCGCGTCGAGGTGTTCCAGCGCCTCGCTCTCGAAGCGGGCGATCTCCTCCTCGCTCCAGCGGCGCGCCGCGGTGAGTCGGGCGAACCACTCACGAACCACGTCGATGACCCCTCCACGGGCACTTTTCTCTCTCTATGATACTCACCCAGGGCCACGGCGTCCAGGGACACGATCAGGCCGCAAGGATTTGGAGATAAGTGCGACACCTGAGGAATGCGTAGACAGGCGATGGAGTTTCCACTACAATCGGCGCTATGAGGGCGCTAGTAGTGGACGACTCGGTTTTCGCGCGTCGCCGGCTGATGCGTATCCTGCGAAGCGCCGGCATCGAGGTTGTCGGCGAGGCCGGCCACGGCGGCGCGGCGATCGCGCGCTACCAGGAGTTGCGCCCCGACGTCGTGACGATGGATCTGCATATGCCGGGCGTCGACGGGCTGGCGGCCACTCGGGCGATCCTGGACGACGATCCGGCGGCCGCCATCATCGTCGTCAGCGCGCTGAACGACGAGCAGACGATCCTCCGGGCCCGCGAGGCTGGCGCGCGCGCCTTCGTTCTGAAGCCCTATCAGACGAGCCGAGTGCTGGAAGCGCTGCGGAGCGTGCTGTCGCCAGAGCCGCCGGCGCAGATCGCTCCGTCCGCCGCTGAATCGGCGCCTGTTTCTGGATCCGGGCTGCCGGAGCAGTTTGCCGAGCTGTTCCTCGAGGAGGCGGAGCTTCAGCTCCACACTATCGACGAGGCCATCGCCACGTTGCGGGCTGACCCGTCCGACCACCACGCCGCCGACGACCTCTACCGCGCGGTCCACACGTTGCGGGGCATGGCGAGCATGACGCAACGCACCGACCTGGCGGCGGTCGGCACGCGGCTCGAGCTGACTGCCCGCCAGTTCGTCCAGGGTGTCACGCCAACCGGGGCGGCCCTCGCAGCGTTCGCCGACTCCCTGCGGGTTGTGCGGCAACTGGTCCGCGCTCCCCGGCCGATGGTTGAGACGGGCTCAACGGTGCCAGCCGAGCCAGCGAGGTCACCCGAATCGATCGCGAGCGTGGCGGCGTCCCCCCCGGAGTCGGCTCCCGCACCCGAGCGACCACCACGCGTTCTCGTGGTCGACGACGATGGGTTCACCCGGCGCGTGCTGACGTCGTTTCTGAACCGGGAGGGCTACCAGGTCCGCATTGCCGAGGACGGGGAGGAGGGGCTGCACAAGGCGCAGCGGGATTGCCCCGACCTCGTCATCCTGGACGTCGAGATGCCCCGACTCAAGGGCGTCGACGTGTGCGAGGCGCTCCGGGATCACCCCGCGACCCACGACGTCCTCATCCTGATGGTCACCGTCAAGGATGAGCTCGAGGTCAAGCTCAGCGCGTTCGCCGCCGGCGCCGACGACTACGTCACCAAGCCCTTCGAGCCCGAAGAGGTCATCGCCCGGGCAAAGGCGCTGCTCAGCCGGGCCCGGCGGCGGAAGTAGCGGTCAGCACCCGATCAATCAGTGGGTGCCGCTGGATGCCTGGGCCGCGCGCTGGCGAAACTCCGTCAGAGCGTGCTGCAGCTTATTGGGCCATTCTTGCGTCATGCTGTTCCCCAAACGGGAGAGGTTCCTGGATCACGGCGCTGGCTCTGGACGGCTCACAGACATCGCGTTCGTCCAACCCGCCCATTGGAACCGCACGCTGCGATTCTTTAAGACGACGGCTCATCATCTCATAGTACGTTGGCTCGATCTCAAGGCCGATGCTGTGACGACCCCAGCGGCTGGCCGCCAGATTCGTGGTCCCAGTGCCGCCGAAGGGATCCAGCACTGTATCACCGACGAAGGAGAACATGCGGATCAGCCGTTCGGCAAGACCGAGGGGAAATGGGGCGGGATGTTGTCGCGTTGACGCACCGGTCAACGTCCATAGCTGTTGGAACCACTCCCTATGGCAGGATTCGGGGATGACCGACAGGATACGCGCCGACAGGTCCGGCTGGCGGTAGCCGCCAGGTTTTCGCTGAAAGAGGATGTACTCGATGTCGTTCTTGACGATGGCATTGGGCTCGTAGGGCTTTCCCAGAAAATGGGAGCCGTTGTCTACCTCGAGCTGCGCGTTGGCAATCTTGTACCAGATGATCGGGGCCAGGTTGTCGAAGCCGATCTTGCGGCAGCGTTCCTGGATGCTGGCGTGAAGCGGGAAAACGACGTGCCGGCCGAAAGCGCGACGCGGCAGACACACGTCTCCCACGACTACCACGAGCCGTCCACCGTGGACCAGGACCCGGAGAACGTGCCGCCAGACTCGATCCAGTTCGTCCAGGAAGGCTTCGTAGTCATCGACAAGGCCGAGCTGGCCTTCTCGCGCAGGGTACTCTTTGAGGTTCCAGTACGGTGGAGAGGTGACCACCAGATGGACGCTTTCATCCGGGATCTCCTCCATGCGGCGGCTATCGCCGAGGATGAGACAGTGGTGCGTCGGGATCTGTCGTACCGCCTGCTCGATGAGCCGGACCATGGCCGCATCCTTGGCCAGGGAGGGAATACCTCGCTGCTTCTCTCGACTGACTATCACCAGCGCTTGAGGGGGAACATGATCTGCGAGTGCCTGGTGCCCGCTTGAGGATCCCGCCAGGATAATACGCTCCAATACAACCACCCCCTCCATCGTACCGCCTGTAGTATCTTACTCTCGCCCCAATCTGGCAACATGCTCCAGGCACACGCGCCGCAGCAGCCCTGCCGAGAACTCGCCGACCAACTGATCCTCCGGCACGGCGGCGAGCAGCTCTGCCGCCTGCGCGTAGCCCCGCGCGCTCGCCGCGAGGTCGCCTCCCCGCCGCTGGATGTCGGCCAGGTGAAACTGCGCCAGCGCCAGGTGTGGGTCGAGGTAGAGCGCCCGGCGCAGCGCGTCGATCGCCGCCTCGGTCTGACCGGACTGAGCATCCAGGATGCCGAGCAGCAGGTACGCCTCGGTCTGAAGCGGATCGAGCTCCAGGATGGCGGTGAGCTCGCGCCGCGCGCGGTCGCCATCCATCCGGTTCACGTACTCCCGGGCCGCCAACAGGCGTGTGGCGATGCCCTCTGCCGCGACGGGGGGACCGGGCGACGGGGCCGCCCTCACCCCTCGCCCCTCTCCCACGAGGAGAGGGGTAGGGGGTGAGGGCTCCTCCACTGCGACCTGGTCTTCTCGGGCCACGACGGGGCCGCCCTCACCCCTCGCCCCTCTCCCCGTGGGAGAGGGGTAGGGGGTGAGGGCTCCTCCACCGCGAGGCGAGCGCCGGCCGGCTGCCAGCCCCGGCTTGTGATACGCGTAGCCGCCACCAAGGTCGACCACCTCCGGGGCGTCGGCGATCTTCCACAGGGTCTCCGAGTAGCCGAGGAAGAGATAGCCACCGGGGCGCAGACACGCGGCGAGCCGCTGGATGATCCGCCGACTCGTCTCCGGCTGGAAATAGATCAGCACGTTCTCGCAGAAGATGACGTCAAGCTGGGTGAGGTCTTCGGCCGGATACGGGTCGCGGACGAGGTTGAGGTATCGGAAAGAGGCAACCCGGCGGAGCTCGGGACGGACCACGAAGTGCGCGCCGTCCCGCGCGAAGTAGCGCGCGAGCCAGTCGCGCGGGATGTCGCGCACCGCCCGCGGCGAGTAGCGGCCAGCGGCGGCGGCGGCCAGCGCGCGCTCGCTGACGTCCGTGCCAATCACCTGGAGGACCGGTGGGCGATCGGCGGGGAACGCCGCCAGGACGCTGATGGCCGCCGAGTAGGCTTCCTCACCGGTCGCGCAGCCCGCGCTCCACAGCCGAAACGTCGCCACCCCGCCGCGCCGGGCCAGCAGCTCCGGGATGATCCGGGTGCGCAGCGCCTCGAAATGGACCGGTGTCCGGAAGAAGCTCGTCTCGCCGATGGCGACGGCCTCGATCAACCGTCGGAGCTCGCCCTCGCCCCGCGATGTGAGCAGCAAGTCGTGGTAGGACGCGTAACCCGGGCGTCCCGTGGCCGCCAGCCGGGCGGCGAGGGTGGCGCGTAGCGCTCGCCGATGCCTCTCGTCGAGGGTCAGACCGTACCGGTCAAGGATCAGCGCCTGAAAGCGCCCAAACTCCTCGCGCGCGAGGTGGGGTGACGTCGGCCGGGACGTGCGTGGCTCAGCCATGGCGCTCAGGAACCGCCGACCGGAACGAGCTGACGCAGCGCGGCCAGCAGCTCGGGAAACCCTGACGACTTGGCGCAGACCGCGTCGGCGCGGGCCTCAGCGGCGTGGCCCAGCTCGTCTTCGCTGGCGCTGAGCAAGATCACCGGCAGTGACGCGGTCGTCGCGTCGGCCTTGAGGGTGCGGCAGGCGTCGGCGCCACTCACCCGGGGCATCACCAGGTCCAGCACGATGGCGGCTGGCACCTGCTCGCGTACCTGGGCGAGCGCCTGCTGGGCGCTGCTGGCCAGGCTGACGTCGTAGCCAGCGCCTTCGAGGATGTGCCGCAGCACTGCCCGGGCCAGCGCACTGTCGTCGGCGACGACGAGGCGAGGCCTGGTCACGTCAGGATCCTCCCGCAGATCCACCCGCCAGGCGGCCCGTTCGCCCGACCAGCCGCAGCAGCCGATCGCCGATCGCGTCGATGGGCAGGACCTCCGCAACGGCACCCGTGGCGATGGCGGCGCGGGGCATCCCGAAGATCGCCGAGGTTGCCTCGTCCTGGACCAGGGTGCGCCCCCCCGCGTCGCGGATCGCCCGGATGCCGCGCGCTCCATCCTCCCCCATGCCGGTCAGGACGACCCCGATGGCCAGTGGGCCCAGCCGTTCGGCCAGCGACTGAAGCAGAACGTCCCCGCATGGGCGCAGGCTCATCACCGGCGGCGACTGGTCAAGCTCGACCTGCCGCGAGTTGCCGACGCACAGATGCCGGTCGTCGGGAGCGATGAGCACGCGACCGGCCGGCAGCGCATCCCCCACCTCGGCGAGCTTGACCTCCAGCAGACTCGAGCCGCGCAGCCACTCGACCAGCCCGCTGGTGAAGCCTCGGGCGATGTGCTGGACGACCAGCAGGGCACCAGCGAAGTCGGCCGGCAGGGAGCGCAGGATCGTGAGGAGGGCCGGTGGGCCGCCGGTCGAAGCGACGACGCCGATCACGGCCGCCGCGGGGTTGCTCGCCGCGATCGGCGGCTGCGGCCCGCGCGCCAGCGTCCGCTGCCGGCCCGCCAGATGGGTGACGACTCGCACCTGGGAGAGCAGCCGGACCTTCGTCGTCAGCTCGCGTCGCCAGCGCTCGCCGGCGAAGTCCTCCCGCGAGGAGGCCAGAAACGAAGGCTTTTCGACGACGTCGAGCGCGCCGACGGCGAGCATCCGCGCGGCGACCTCCCCGTTGCGGAGCGGGAGCGCGGTCACCACCAGGATGGGTGTCGGCTGGGATGCCATGATCTCCTGCACCGCGCCGTACCCGTCGAGCCCGGGCATGTGGACGTCCATGGTGATCAGGTTCGGCCGGAGGCGCCGGGCCAGCTCCACCGCCTCGGCGCCGTCGCGCGCCTCGCCGACGACCACGATCTGGGGGTCGACCTCCAGGATCGCCGTAAGCCACTGGCGCGCGACCGCCGAGTCGTCGGCAACCAGCACCCGGATGAAGGTCTGGCCAGAAAGATGGCGGGGCTCAGTCACCGTCACGCCTCACTCATCCCAGCAACCGCCGAAGCGTCTCCAACAGATTCGTCTGATCGAACGAGCCCTTGGTGATGTAGGCGTTGGCGCCGGCCTCCAGCCCCCGGCGGCGATCCTCGTCGCGGGCGAGCGCGGTGACGACGATGATGGGCAGAGCATGGTGGGCCGAGCTCCGGCGCACCTGGGCGGTCAGCTCGAAGCCGTCGACGCGCGGCATCTCGGCATCGGTGACCAGCGCGTCGAAGCTGCGCTGACTCAGGCGGGCCAGCGCCTCGGCGCCATCGACGACCGCCTCGACCACGTAGCCCGCCGCCTCCAGGATGCTGCGCATCAACTCCCGCGTCGTCAGCACATCCTCGGCCACCAGGATCGTTCGCGATCTCGCCGGGGCGTTCACCTCTCCCGCCGACGGCGCGGCCTCGCGCGGCAGGGCCTTGAGCCCGGCCAGCCCGGCCAGAATCGCCGCCAGATCGAGCACGATCGTGACCTCACCGGAGGCAAGGATCGCCCCTCCGGCGACCAGCGGGACCCGCGCGAGCAGTGGCCCAAGTGGCTTGATCACGACGTCCTGCTCGTCGACGACTTCGTCCACCACGAGGCCGACCGGACGCTCCTCGGTCCCGACCAGGATGAGGGGGCAGCGCTCCAGCGTCTCTTCACTCGCCGGCAAGTAGGTCTCGGAAAGTTCACCTGCGTCCCGGGAAGGTCCAGGAAGGGCGGCGCCCGTCCTGGCGGGGTTTGGGGTGTCCCCAAAACCATCAAAAACTTTCTGATACCTACCCAGTCGGCGAAGGCCGACTTCGTAACGGTAGCTCGCGACTTCAGTCGCCGAGCGCCTCGTCCGATGGCGGCTTCTGGGCCAGACGATTACGCGAACTTTCTTGAGTCGCCAGGCCGGGCCGCGAACTGCCCGCCCACAAGCCTGGCCCTGTCAGGGGGCCGGGAGGAGGGAGACGCGAATGGTCGAAGCACAGGTCGAGCTGACGGTGAGCGACGTCCGGCAGTTCGTGTACTGCCCGCGCATCGTCTACTTTCGCCAGTGCCTGGGCCTGCACCCGGCCCCGACGTACAAGATGGTCGAGGGGAAGCTCGAGCACCAGCGAACCGAGGATCTCGAGCACCGCCGCGGCCTGAAGGCCTACGGGCTGAGCGACGGCGAGCGTGTCTTCAACGTGCGGCTCAGCTCGGAGCGACTGGGGCTCGCCGGGATCCTCGATATGGTGATCGCGCGACGGCACGAGGTGATCCCGGTCGAGTTCAAGAACACCGAGGGCCACATCCGGCTCAACCACAAGTATCAGCTCGTGGCGTACGCGCTGCTCGCCGAGGAGCGCTGGGAGCTCCCGGTCCGGCGTTGTTTCGTGTACGCCATCCCGCGCAAGGCGGCGGTGGAGGTGCCGATCGCACCGGGGGCGCGCCGCTACACCCGGCGCCTGCTGAACGCCATGCGCTCGCTCGTCGCCGGCCAGGCGGTGCCCAAGCCGACGCGGCAGCGCGGACGCTGCCAGGAATGCGAATACCGGCGCTTCTGCAACGACGTCTGGTAGGAGGTATGATTGAGGTGTGATTGAGGGGTGATAGAGACGTGAGAGCGGTGTGATGGAGGTGCCATGTACTTCTTGAGTGACGAGGAGCGGAGCTTCCTGACGGGGCGGCTGCTGCCAGAGGCCCGGCAGCACGGGGTCCATCCAGAGCTGCGGGGCTGGAGCTGGCAGCAGCCGCCCCTCTCGCCGGTCTACGACATCCGCCTGACCGTCGGCGAGGTCGCCAACCAGTACTGCGGGACCGGGCGCGACGTCTACCTGCGGCGCGTGCTGGGCGCCCAGGCGAAGCCGAATGCGGCAATGCGGGAGGGCGCGACGCTGCACCGCGTCCTGGCCGAGCTGATCGTGCGGGCCAAGCGGACCATCTACGAGCACGGCCCGGACGCCTGCCTGCGGCACCTGGCCGAGCTTGCCGAGGCCTCCGGCGAAGCCGCCGAAGCGTTCCCGGGCAACGGCGGACCGCGGACAGTGGAGCCTGTCGCCGCACGAGGGAACGGGGGAACGACCGCGGGCGCGCTGGCGGTCGAGGCCGCGCCGCGCGCGGGGGAGCAGGTCGCGTCACGGGCGAAGGTGGCGGCACTGACCGCCTTCGAGCAACAGCGGATCGTCGGCCGGGTGCAGGAGATCCTGGCGCGAGAGCCGCGCGTCGGAGCCGACGCCCTGGCCACGCTGGCCTTGCCGGTCACCGTCGAGCGGCAGCTCAACGGCGTGTTCGTCGGGCTCGCGTCGCACCTGGCGGCGGACGCCGTCGGCACCTTCGAAGGGATCATCTTCGACGTGAAGTTCGGGGAGCGGCGGGAGTTTCACCGGCTGACGACGGCGGCCTACGCGCTGGTGCTGGAGAGCCTGTACGGCTACCCGGTCGACGTCGGCTGTCTGATCTACGTCACGTTCGCCGGCGAGCGGGTGCTGGTGGAACGTGATCTGCACGTCCTGGACGACGAGCTCCGGCAGGGGTTCGTCGAGGCGCGGGACGAGCGGACGCGGCTGGTAAGCGAGGAGATCGATCCTGGCCGGGCGGACGACTGCCATGAGACCTGTCCCTACTGGCAGCGCTGCCGCAGTGGCTGACGCCACCTGGCGCATCGACGTGGAGACCAGGCTTACCGTGGGGACACGAACGTTCGCACTGACACAGCGGCTGACGCCACCCGGAGCGTCGACCTGGAGCCCCGGTTGACTGCCAGCACAGCGCTCAGCCACGCCATAGCGGCCGACACCACCCGGGGCATCAATCCTCGCAAATCACCGACGGACGGGCTTGTAGCCTGGCATCAGACGTGGGATAATAGGAGCCGGACACTGGAGTTTGGCGGCCGCGCTTGTGACTGGCGACCGTCTCACTCCGCAAACGAGGCACCTCTGGCAACAGGATATCGGTCTGCGGGACAGCAGGCAAGGAGGTGAGCCATCAACGCTGGGGGCGAACGTCCACGATGGCGAAAGAGGCCGTCGCCGAGGCCCTCGGGACAAAAAAGCCTATCCCCGGCCACCTTGAGGGGTGGATTTCAGCCTGGCGCACCCGTCGGAGGGTACTGAAAGACGATCTGCCCGGCGCTGTTCCGGACCGTGTCGTCGATTTCAGCCTGGCGCACCCGTCGGAGGGTACTGAAAGGCGTTTTGGCTACCGGATCTGGGCCAGCGCCCGGGCATTTCAGCCTGGCGCACCCGTCGGAGGGTACTGAAAGGGACTCAGCAGCGCCCGAGGACCTGACAGCCGACGGATTTCAGCCTGGCGCACCCGTCGGAGGGTACTGAAAGGGCCGTGCTCCCGCCGCGGG
>JACPQP010000405.1 GCA_016190465.1 Chloroflexota bacterium | reverse complement strand
CGAACAGGCGGTAGTTGTAGACGTACATTCGCTCGGCAAACTGTCGATCCTCCTGGCCCTGGATCTCGACGTGGACCAGCACCCAGGCCTCCTCGCCGTCTCGGCGCCAGACTCTGGCAAGCTTGTCCACCAGGCGGCGTCCCAGCTCGGCGTCGCGGACCACCTGCTGCAACTCCGTGTCCAGGAACTCGAAGCGCCGAGACCAGTCGATGCCGGCCCAGGCCACCGGGAAGAAAAACGCCACGAACTCCGGGAAGTAGTCCTCCAGAACCCCTTTCCACGGGCTATCGAAGTCAACCGGTTGCTCACCCACGCCGTTGGCACCCCGCGTCGCAATCATCCCCGGTCAGGGCCGCCAGCCCATCGCCGGTGGCTACCAGAGGTGCTCCGGCCAGCCACCTGCCCCGTTCGATGATAGCCCGGCCGGAGGTGAGGGTCAACCAGGGTGGAACTGCTGCGCATTCTGGAAGGGGAGTGTCCAAACCCCCACTGCGCAATATCAGGAAAAGCAGTCGCCCACGCCAGAGCCGTCCACCAGGCGCCGGGCTTGGGGACCACCTGTGACATTAGTGACGTTAGTGACACTTGTGACATTAGCCCCAGGGGGTGGGAGACGGCCGGAGCGATGATCCTGTGAGGCAGATCGTTCGGGATGGGCACTTCGCCTGCCCGCTCCCATGCTCCCACCCCTTGCCTGCGCGGCTCCCGTGCGCTAGACTCCGACGCGACAAAGTGGGCCGATTCGGAGGCACGACAGGTGTCCGGTGATCGTCGACACCCACTATGAGCCAGGCAATGGGAGGAGACAATCGGTGAAAGCAGTATTCAGCTTAACGCCCGCGGAGTCCAAACGGCTGATCGCCAGGGCCATCGTGCAGATGCCGGAGATGAAGGTTGCGCTGGACAAGGCGTACGTCATCCTCTGCGGCGGGACGAGCAACGCATTCGTCGCCCAGGAACTGCTGGGGCAAGACATCGATCCCGGACGGTTCACGGCCGGGACCAGCACCCACGGTCTCCTGTGCGTGACCAGGCCAGCCGACCGGATCCCCTTCCCGATCATCCTCCACCGGGGGCGGGTGGTCGAGAAGACCATCCGCGAAGCGCTCGACGATTTCCATCGCGAGACCGTGGTCGTCAAGGGCGCAAACGCGGTCGACCCGGAGGGCAACGTCGGGGTGATCACCTCCGGCTTCGACGGCGGCACCGTGGCGGCGACCATCGGCACGGTCACGTCCCAGGGCCTCAGCTACATCGTGCCGGTCGGGCTGGAGAAGCTGGTGCCGTCGGTCCGGGACTCGGCCCGGTACACCGGGGCCAAGACGTACGACTACACGCTGGGGGCCGACTTCGGGATGTACTGCCTGGTGAAGGCCAACGTCGTCACCGAGATCCGCGCACTGAAGATCCTGTTCGACGTCGAGGCCAGGCATGTCGCCTCGGGGGGCGTTGGTGGATCCGAAGGGGCGGTGGTGCTGGTCGTGATGGGCGAAGAGCCCAACGTGACGGCAGCCATCGGCCTGATCGAGAGCATCAAGGGAGAGAAGCCGGTG
The DNA here is from genome assembly GCA_016190465.1 of Chloroflexota bacterium. Classification (GTDB taxonomy): domain Bacteria; phylum Chloroflexota; class UBA6077; order FW602-bin22; family JACPQP01; genus JACPQP01. The sequence goes on along the minus strand of JACPQP010000405.1, from coordinate 1,467 downwards.
GAGGGTCGCAAGGGCGACTGCGGCACCTGCCGCTACGCCTGCCGGTTCGCCGGGACGCCGGAAGCGGACCTGCCGGACTGGCTGCGGAGCGAGTCGCTCCTGTAGGGGCGGCCAGCGTCCTCAGCGCGAAGGCGCGGCGCGCGCCGCCAGCACCGCGCCGAGGACGCAGCAGGCGGCGCTGGCGGCGAAGGCGCCGGCCAGGCCGAGCTGCGCGGCCACCAGGCCGGCCGTCGCCGGACCCAGGAACATCCCCACCGCGTAGATCGCCTGGAAGAACCCCATCGCCGTCGCCCGCTCCTCCGGCGCGACCGTCTTAATGCTGAGCCCCATGAGGATCGGCATGCTGAGCCCGCGACCGATTCCGCTGATGAGCTGGGAGCCGGCGAGCGAGAGCAGGCTGGCGGTGAGCGGCACGACCGCGGTGCCCAGGGCGGTGAGGAGAAGACCGGCCACGACGATTCGACCATCACCCCATCGCCGGGTCAGCGGAGCGATCGTCAGCGGCGCCAGCGTCGCCGGAACGAGTCCGACGGTCAGCAGGAGTCCGAGCTCGGTTGGCGTTGCGCCGAGCCCGGCCGCGTAGATCGGGACGAAGCTGAAGCTGGAACCCCACGTGCCGTACTGGGCGAGGGCGCTCGCCGCCGCCACGGCGAGCAGAAACCGGACGCCGGCCACCCGCCGGATCGCGGCCACGGTCAACCGCGCGTTCGGGCGGGCCGGGGGCTCCGGGAGAGCCAGCGAGACGACTATCCCGCCTGCCGCCAGGCACGCGCCGATGAGCATCGGCGCCTGCCAGCCGAATCGCTCGGCGGTCCAGCCGCCGACCGTCGTCGCGAAGAGCTGGGCCGTGCTCCCGAAGAACCCGATCAACGCCATCGCCCGCGTGGCCTCGCGAGCCGGGAAGTACGTGGCGAACAGCACGCTCAACGCCACGTAGGCCGATGCGGCGATGCCGACGACGCCACGACCGAGTACGAGCCAGCCCGGCGCCGGTGCCACGGCGAGAGCGACGGCGCCCACCAGCGCCGCCAGGCAGCCGCCGACGACGAAGACCCGCCGCCGCCCCAGGCGGTCCGAGGCGATGCCGATGGGGATGCGCAGCACCATCTGCGCGAACCCGTAGGCGCCCACCAGCAGGCCGATGGTCTCGAGCGAGGCGCCGAGCGACTGCGCGTAGACCGGGAGGATCGGGACGTAGAAGTACATGCCGGCCCAGTAGAAGAAGACGACGATCGCGAACAAGAGAATGATCCGGGGGTTCGTGGTGCGGTCCTGGGCGACCGGGGGAGCGACCGGGCGGGAGACGAAATCAGCCACAGCTTCTCCGACAGGCGATTGACGGGTGTCGGGTGTCAGGAGTCAGGTGCCTAGTAGGTCTCGGAAAGTTCACCTGCGTCCCGGGAAGGTCCAGGACGGGCTCCGCCCGTCCTGGCGGGGTTTGGGGTGTCCCCAAAACCATCAAAAACT
>JACPQP010000396.1 GCA_016190465.1 Chloroflexota bacterium | reverse complement strand
TGCTGGACCAGGCACTCCAGATCGATGAACTCCTGCCTGGCCAGCGCGGCCAGGGCGACCTGGCAGCCCTGGCCCCAGTCCATCGCCGACAGCAGGATGCCGAGCAGTGCCTGGCGCAGGGCTGTCCGGCTCATCGCGACGAGCGGCAGATCCGGGGGCACTGCCGCCGCCAGATGGATCGCCTTCCTTTCCACGAGCGGCGAGATCGTCGCCAGGATCCCCTCAACTACCTGACCGACGTTCGTTAGGTCGGACGCATGCTGTCCCAGCTTCGCCAACTCGGTGTCCAGCGGCGAATCGGTCGGCTCCTTTTCGCTTCTCGTCGCCGTCTGGGTGCTGGCCGGCCCGTGCTCTTCGGTACCTCCCGATGCAGCCTGATACGTCTCCCAGAGGGCCGAGGCGACCATCGTCACCGCCTTGTGGTGGTCCCGGCGGCACTGCCGCGTGCCGATGCCCAGTTGGTCCGCGACCTCGGGCATCGTGAGCACGTCGACGTGCCGGAGGCGTAGGGCGAGGTAGGTGCGCCAGGCCGGCGAGCGGCGCGGCACGTCCCTGGATGGCTTCAGGGCCTCAATCGCCTCGCGCAGCGCGCGCTGAAGCGCCTCACCGGCCATCCCCTGTACCTTGCGGGGCGCGAGGAGGGCGGCCAGGGGGTGCGAGTGCAGGTAGGCGGGGTCGAACAGGTGCTCCATGGCCTCTCGCACGTACTGCTCGAACAGGGCCTGGTCCATGAAACCAGCCTTAGTCCAGGTAGTCATCAGTAATCAGTTATCACTCATCAGGAGCGCCAGGCACCGATCTCACAGCCACTGACTGACGGCTGACTGCTGATTCCGTTTGGCGACGACTTAGGCGTAGCGCCGCCCCTCGTCAAGCATGATCAGGTAGCTTTCCAGGGGGATGTAGTTGGCGACGGTGTTTCCGGTGCCCAGGCAGTAGCCGCCGCCAGGGAGGCAGATGTCCAGCACCTCCCGCACCCGGCGCCGGATCTCCTCCTCGCTACCCCGGCAAAGGAGATCCACGTCGATCCCGCCGATGACGGCGATCCGGTCGCCATAGAGCCGCTTCGCCTCGGTTACCGGCTGAATCACATCCTCGAAGGAGTGCTTCCCGTCGATCCGCACGTCCTCGATGAGGGGCTCCATAACATCCTTGAGGTTCCCACAGGCGTGCAGCAGGTAGATCTTGCCGTGGGCGTGAGCCAACGCGGCCATCTTCTTGTGCCAGGGGAACGACTTCTCGATCAGCACGCTGGGGCCGATCATCGTCTGCGTCTTGAAGCCCATATCGTCCCCGCCGAAGAGGATGTCCACCCGGGGAATCTGGACGAGCACCTTGCAGACGTCGTAGTAGATGCTGCCGATTCGCTGGAACATCGCGTCCACCAGGTCGGGCTGGTCGTAGAGGGCGTAGCAGAGCGACTCGTAGCCCATCAGCCAGGTCACCTGCTCGAAGACGTTATGACAGTTGGACCAGATGCACATGCCGTCCGGCAGATTCCGGGCGAGCCATTCGAAGGCATCGGTCCGGATCTCCTCGGGCCTGGGCCACGGGTAGCCCTCGAAGTCGGCCCACGACTGGATCGGGCCGGTGTGCTCAGGCATCCACTTCCGGACTCCCCGGGACTGGCCGGCAATCTGGGTCGAATCGTCGGCATCCAGCCGCTCCCGGGGGAACCCCGGCCAGGCGACGGCGCAACGCACGGCGTCGTAGCCGAGAAAGCACTGGATGGCAATCTCCCGTCGCAACTGGTAGTAGGGCTCCGCCGGATCGAGGTTGGAGTCGAGGCCGAAGACGCGACCGACCTCGTCTTTGACCTCCGGATCCTGGCCCAGCTCCATGACGTACACCCGTCGCGGGGTCCCCTGACGGCGCAGGGTCGCCTTCAGCCCTTCACAGTCCGGCTGCACCGGCTGGCGCAGCAAATGGCCCAGGTCTCCCATGGTATCCCCTCCCCACTGCTTGTTGCCGAAGCGAATGGACCGATGCGAATGGACCGATGCGAATGGGTAACCGAGTAGGGCCCCATTAGGTGCCGACCAGCAATCGTCGTCAGCGGCGGCCAGCTTCTGACAGGCGAGCTGACAAGCCTTTGTCGCAATCGTTTGCGCCTTCGTAGGCTAATGCTTGAAGGCAAGCCTGTCAAGTGAAGTAGACTTCGCGCTGCGGGCGTTCGCCGCCGCGGAGCTCAGTGGAACGCCCCTGAAGCTCGCGATCGCGGGCGTGCGCTCATCCGAGCGCGATCGACGACGTGCCTCACCCCAGCTTCGTCTGCCGATCGCGGCGAACCCGCAGGATCGTGGTCGACGGATCGCTGACGACTGCTTGCAGACCGCTTTTCGCTCGCCGACATGTTTAGTGCGACAGTCAGGAATTGACGCGGCGGGCGGACCGTGCTATACTGAGTTGTCGCAGGTTGCGGGCAGGCGAATGCCAGTGCCGCCCGGTGCTGGCGTCGCCGCGGACTTGACAGTCGACGGCGCCCTCGGTTTGGACAGGTCACCGACCATCAGTCATAGTTGGTGCGAACAGCGGAGGACACTTTGATCGAGCGCGGCTTCGAACGCACTCCGCCGGCCGATGATGACGTCATTTTTGACGCCGACGTAGTCGATGAGACGCTTGACCCCCACGTGGACACCGATGATGATCTCGACGACGCGATTGGGATCGACGACCCCGTTAAGATGTACCTTCACGAGATCGGTCGCGGACAACTCCTCACCGCCGACGATGAGAAATACCTGGCCTGTCGTCTCGAAGACATGGTGTTCATCAGAGAGATCGAGCGCCGGCTCACGCGACTGCACGCCGAGCCACCCCTTCCCGTCGAGATCGCTCGGGAGGTCTACACGAGCGTCCGCGAACGGGTGCCCATCCTCATCGAAGTAGTGCGTGCGCTGGAGATCAACAGCACCCTGCCGGTGAGCCAACTGCTCGTGCTATCTCGACTGCGTGAGTCCATCGACTATTACATCAGCCCCGATCTGATCCGCACGGTGGCCACCGCGCTCTGCCTCTCCGAGCCCCTCGGCTGCCGCGCCATTCTCGAGCTCTCGGTCTACACTCGGCTGCTGCCACCGGACATCCGCGCCCAGATCCACTGCCCGATCGACGATCTCCCCGCGCCCGAGGCGCTCGCTCTCTCGCGCGCCCGCACCCAGAAGTATCTCGATGACCTCCGGGCGGCGAAAGACCATGCCGAGCAGCGATTGACCGAGGCGAACCTGCGTCTCGTGGTGAGTGTGGCGAAGAAGTATCTGGGTCGAGGTATGGCCTTCCTGGACCTGATCCAGGAGGGCAACCTCGGGCTGATGCGGGCCGTCGGCAAGTTCGACCACCGGCGGGGGTTCAAGTTCAGCACCTATGCGACCTGGTGGATTCGGCAAGCTGTCAGCCGGGCGATCGCCGATCAATCGCGGACGATTCGTGTCCCGGTCCACATGGTCGAGGTCATCAATCGGCTGACCCGGGTGTCGCGCGAGCTGGTCCAGGGCCTCGGCCGCGAGCCTACTCCAGAAGAGGTCGCGCTCATGATGGGATTGTTCCCCGAGGACCTGGAGGCTGACCTGATCGACTACCTGGCGGAGAAGGCGCTCCAGGAGGGGCAGACACCGCGGGACGTCGACGCGACCCTTCGGCGCGACCTCATCCTCGGCTCGGGCGTCCTGGCTCAGTTGGGCGAGCTGCCGCCGCGCCTTCGCGACGACGTCGAGCAGGCATCGACGCGGGTCCGCGATGCGACGAAGGTCGCTCGCCGGCCGGTCTCACTGGAGGCGCCGATTGGCGAGGAGCAGGACAACCACATCGGCGACCTGATCGAGGACCGGGCCGCGCCGGCGCCCTACGACGTGGCGACCTACCAGCTCCTCAAGGAGCAGGTCGAGGACGTCCTCTACTCGTTGACCTGCCGCGAGCGGCGCGTCTTGCAGCTCCGGTTCGGTCTCGAAGATGGGCACAGCCGAACGTTGGAAGAGGTCGGCAAGGAGTTCGGCGTCACGCGGGAACGCATCCGGCAGATCGAGGCCAAGGCGCTGCGGAAGCTCCGTCACCCCAGCCGCAGCAAGAAGCTCCGCGCCTACCTCGACTAAGTAGTGTATGTCACGTTGGCTATGGCTCCTCCTGACGTTTGCGGTTGGGGCGATTGTCGCCCGAGCGATGGCGGCGCCCGCCGCGGTCGTCTTTAGTCTGGCCGCCCTCGGCATCATCCCCCTCGCCGCGCTCATCGGTAGGAGCACGGAAAGCCTGGCGGTCCGAGTTGGACCGACGTTTGGTGGGCTCCTCAACGCCACCTTCGGCAACGCGGCCGAGCTGATCATCACGATCATCGCCTTGCAGGCCGGGCTGGTCGCGCTGGTGAAGGCATCGCTCACCGGGGCGGTCATCGGCAACTCGCTGCTCGTCCTCGGTGCGGCATTCCTCGCCGGTGGTGTCCGCCACGGGCTTCAGCGGTTCGACTCGCGGGAGGCCGGGCGGCACGCCGTGATGATGGTTCTGGCGCTGGCGGCGCTTTACCTCCCCTCGGCCTTGAGCGCGACGCACCCGACCCCGTTGCTCGTCCAGGAGCTCAGTGTGGTGACCGCGACCGTTCTGCTCCTGGTCTACTTCGTGTACATCGCCTACAGCCTGCTGGATCGGGCAGATGTCCCGCTGGTGGTCGAGGGGATCACCGCCGAGCAGCCCGAGCCCCCCGGGATGAAGAGGCATCGGGAGCACTGGCCGGTTCGGACGGCGGTGCTCGCGCTGTTCGGTAGCACGCTCGCTACGGTTGCCGTCAGCGAAGTGCTCGTCGCGGCGGTCGAGCCGATGACGCACCAGCTCGGCTGGACCGAGTTCTTCGTCGGCATCATCGTCGTCCCGATCATCGGCAACGTGGCCGAGCACTTCAGCGCGGTGACCCTCGCGGCGCGTAACCACCCCGACGCCGCGATCGCCATCGCCGCCGGGTCCTCGACACAGATCGCGCTGCTCGTGGCGCCGGTCCTCGTCTTCATCAGCTTGCTCATCGGGCAGCCGATGGACCTGGTCTTCCACCCGCTCGAGCTGCTCGTCCTGGGGCTCTCGGCCGCGGTCTTCACGCTGGTGGCCCTCGACGGCGAGACCCACCCCCTGGAGGGCGTCCAGTTGCTGGCGCTCTACGTGATGGCCGCGGGCCTCTTTTTCCTGCTACCGGCTTAGGTTGGCACATCGTTGGCACATCAAGGCAGAAGCGATTGAGAATTGAGAGAGGAGAGTTGACGATGGCGACAGTAGAGCAGGCGAGCCTTCGCGAGCTCGACGCGATGCACGTGATTCATCCACTTCACCAGCCGAGCATTTACCAGCAGGGAGGCCCGATCGTCCTGGAGCGTGGCGAGGGCGCGCTCCTGTGGGACGTCGAGGGACGTCAGTACATCGACGGGCTGGCGGGCCTCTGGAACGTCGTCGTCGGCCACGGCCGACGGGAGTTGGCCGAGGCCGCGGCCCAGCAGATGAGCACGTTGGCCTATTGCTCGAGCTACAGTGGCCAGTCGAACGTGCCGGCGATCCGGCTCGCGGCAAAGCTGGCCGAGATCAGCTATCCGCGGCTCAAAACGACCTTTTTCGCCAGTGGTGGCGCCGAGTCGAACGAGTCGGCCTTCAAGCTGGCCCGGTTCTACTGGAAGCGGCGGGGTCGCCCGGAGAAGGTCAAGATCATCTCGCGCTACCACGGGTACCACGGGGTGACAATCGCGGCGATGAGCGCGACCGGCATCCCGCCGTACTGGGAGGCGTTCGACCCCCGGGCCCCCGGTTTCCTTCACATCGAGGCGCCATACCCGTTCCGCAGCTCGCTGCCGCACGACCACCCGAGCTACCCGCACCACTTCGCCCAGGCGCTGGAGGACGCCATCCTCCGGGAGGGTCCGGACACCATTGCCGCGTTCATCGCCGAGCCGGTTCAGGGCGCCGGCGGGGTCATCGTCCCGCCCTATCACTACTTCCCGCGCGTGCGCGAGATCTGCGACCGGTACGACGTGCTCCTGATCGCCGACGAGGTGATCACCGGGTTCGGCCGCACTGGCCGCCGTTTCGCGCTCCAGCACTGGGGTGTGCAGCCGGACATCATGTCGTTCGCCAAGGCGATCACCAGCGGCTACTTCCCGCTGGGGGGGATCATGATCTCGGAGGCCATCGCCGACGTGCTTCGCGCCCTCCCGGCTGACTCGCCGTGGATGCACGCCTTTACCTACTCGGCGCATGCGACCGGCTGCGCCGTCGCCCTGCGCAACCTCCAGATCATCGAGGAGGAGCATTTGATCGCGCGAGCCGAAGAGCTCGGGCACTGCTTGCTCGACGATCTGCAGCGGCTTACCGCCTCACCCCTGATCGGCGAGGTGCGCGGCCTGGGTCTGATGGCGGCCGTCGAGCTGGGCGAGAAGGGGACGCGGAAACTGTTCCCGGCCGAGCATGGACTTGGTGGCAAGGTCGTGAAGGGCGCCCTCCGGCGCGGGCTGATCACCCGGAACCGCGGCGACGTCATTCTGATCGCTCCCCCATTTGTCACGACCAAAGAGCAACTCCATCGCATCGTCTCGATCCTGGAGGAGTCCATCGCCGAGGCAGGCCAGTCGGCGGGGCTGGCCGGGTAGGTGGATCTGGGCTACCTCACCCCCCTTCCCCCCTCCCCGACGCGGGGAGGGGGGTGGCTCTCCCTTCCCGTGTCGGGTAGGTGCGGGGGTGAGGCAACCCCGGCCGGGGCCAGGGCCGAGTGGCGTCCGAGAATACTCCCGGATGGCAGGACGACGTCACGTTCCGGCCGGCCGGACGAGCACTACGCCCACCAGGTCCCGCTGGCCGCGGGCGAACTCGTCGGCGCCGACCGGCCGGCGACCGGCCAGTTGCACACGGGTGATCCGCAGGGTGCCCTCTCCCGTGGCAACCACGAGGGTGGCAGGGCGCTGGGTCTGGTCGACGGCGAGGATGGTGCCGGGCGGCGCCGCAGCCAGCGACGGTTGCGGCTCGGCTGCGAGCACCTTCAGTAGTTCCCCCCGAAACCGGGTCGCCGTCCCCGGCCACGGATCGTACGCGCGCACCTGCCGGGCGATCATCTCGGCCGGCTGGGTCCAGTCGATCCAGCCATCCTCCCTGGTCAGAGGGCGACAGTACGTGGCGTCCTCCTCCCGTTGGGGCTCGGGCGTGATCGATCCGTCCGCCAACCGCGGTAGCGTCGCGACCAGCAGATCGGCGCCCACTTCGGCCAGGCGCTGGCTCAACGTCCGAGTAGTGTCGTCCGGGCGAATGGCGACTACCCGCTGGGTCAGGATCGGCCCAGCGTCCATCCGTTCACCGATCAACATGATCGTGACGCCGGTTACCGCGCACCCGCCGAGGATCGCCGCCGGAATCGGCGCCGCACCCCGAAACCGTGGCAACAGCGACGGGTGGACGTTGACGCAGCCCAGGCGCGGGCTCCGGAGGACCGAGCGCCGCAGCATCTGACCGTAGGCCACGACGACGATGACGTCTGGCGTCAGGCCGCGGATCGACTCGACGGCCGCTGGCTCGCGCATCGTCTCCGGCTGGCTGACCGGGAGCCCCAGCTCCTGCGCCGCCACCTTCACCGGGGGCGGGGCTGGCTCGCGATGACGGCCAACCGGTCGATCGGGCTGAGTTACCACCAGGGCGACGTCGAATCCGTCTGCCACGAGACGACGCAAGCTCGGCACGGCAAAGTCTGGGGTTCCCATAAGGACAAGTCGCATGCTCTCACCTCACCCCCTGCCAGCCGTTCCTGAGTGGGTCCG
>JACPQP010000395.1 GCA_016190465.1 Chloroflexota bacterium | reverse complement strand
CGTAGGCGAACGCGATCGTCGGTGAGACGACCGTCCAGAGCAAGCCGACCCCGACGCTCGCCACCAGGTCGCCGACCCCATTCACCGTACCCAGCACGTTGCGGTTGAGCCAGCGTTCTTCGCCGGCAGGCGCGACTGCGGGGCCGATGCCAACCGGCGGGGCCTCCGTCGGCCGCGCCAGCGGCGATGCGTCAGCCAGTTCGGCTTGAGTCTCTGCGTGGTGTCGGCTCACACGTCCCTCCCTCCCTCATGTCCTCGGTGTCTTTGTGGTCGAGTCCTCGTGGCTTTCGTGGTGAACCCGGCGTGGCGCCGTCAGCGCACGCCGGGCTCGCCGACCAGGGCGAGGGTCGCGAGCCAGGGCGACATCTGCTCCTCGCCCCGTGGCTCATCGCGGAAGCGATAGTCCTGCTTGCGGATGTACTCGCCGAGCAGCACCTCCAGTCGCCGCCAGAGCGGGCGTGTAGCCAGCCAGGCCGATTGATTATCGTACTCCAGCGCGCGGCGCAGGTGAGGCAGACAGAGCGGTGCCGCGGCCTGCCGGGCGATACTCGCCTCGATCCGCCGCTGCTCGGCGCAGGCGACGCACGGCATCCGGTGGTCCGCGCGTTCCCCCGCAAGCAGCCCAAGCGTCTCGAGCGATCGCGCGATTGGCGAGTGCTTCTCCGAGAGAAGTGCCGCCGTGGTCGCGTGGGCGGCCTGGATCTGACCACGAAGCAGAGTCATCGCGAGGGGATCGGACCCCTCCCGCTGTTCCTGAGCCGGGCCTGCCGTTCCTGAGCCGGCCTGACGCGAGGAGGGGGCCGACCTCACCCCCTGCGCCGGCCGTTCCTGAGCCGGTCCGTCAACGGAGAGGGGGATGGGGGGTGAGGTTGCCCCCTTCCCGACACGGGGAGGGGGGAGGGCGCCCCCCCCTTCCCGCGTCGGGCCCAGGCGACTGAGGAAGGGGGCGCGGGGGTTAGGTCCGCCCCGTGCCCGACACCCCAACAACGGCCACGCGTGCCCCCCGCAGATCGTCCTCGGCTCCTGGCCAGCCGCAGTCCAGGGTAGACGATCCGCCCACGCCTCCCGGACGACGCGACAGACCGGACACAGCTCCGGGTCGATGCTCCACCCGTAATCCTCCGGGTCGGGCTCCGGCCCGTCGAGCGTGGCCGTGTCCTTCCCAAACACGCCGGCCTCGCCGACGGCCCGGCGAACCAGAGGGCTATCCGTCCGCTCTGCCGTGGTCTGCGTCCAATGCTCGAGCACGAACGTCGCCAGGCGACGCCGGTCGGCCTCGCGCGGGAGCGACGCTGTCTGGAGCAGGTGGGGGACGCAGAGCCCATCGGACCGGCGGTAGGCGATCGCGACGTCCTCCTCGGCCAGGGTCTCCGCCAGCGTCCCCAGGACGTGCGCGGCGGTCGTCTGCTCGGCCGCGCAGGTGGGACAGGGACCACGGCAGGCCATCGCGGCCGCAAGCCGGCTCATCACCCAGTCGGTCGTGTTTGAGAGGGTGCGGAGGACGTCGCGCGCGATGATCGCTGTGCCGAGCGCCTCTCGCTGCTCATCCAGGAAGGCCCAGGCGTGCCGGTTGCAGAACCCGTGGGCGGCCCGGAGCCGGGCCCGAATGCCGGGATCGTTGACGTTCTCGTACGCCAGGGTGTCGAGATAGCGCCAGGAGGTCCGCCGGACCAGCGCGCAGACCGGGCAGCCCGGACCGGCGAGGGCCTCGAGCAGGTCGTAGACGTGGCTATGACGGCGCAGGCGAAGCATCGCTGCCCTCAAAAGCAAAAGCTCCTGGCGACCGACCCAACGATCAGCCTCAGGAGCCATCAGCACGGCTGCGGTTTCGGCACTGGACCTCTCGGCCCCGCCGCGGCGGACCTCCATCGCCTGGTGTCCACGACGCACTATAGCACAAAGGGGACAGAGCTGGCAACTCCCGAAGCATACGACTGACGGCCACGCGATGCACGGCGACAGGTCTGTCGGGTACAATGACCGTGGTATGCTTTTCGGGGCGGCATATGCGCAGCGATTTGTGTCGTTGTGGTG
>JACPQP010000406.1 GCA_016190465.1 Chloroflexota bacterium | reverse complement strand
TCCCCCGACCCCTTCCCCCACCAGGGGGAGAAGGGGCGGACGATCCCTCTCTCCCGCGCTGCGGGAGAGGGGGCAGAGGGTGAGGACCTGGCAGACATCCAGGCGGCGCTCGACGCCATCGCCGACCGGCTGGACGGGAAGCCCGTCGAGACGTCCCGCGTCGCCCCGTCGTCCCTCCCCCCGTCGCCGATCCGGGTGCACACCGCCGAGATCTGGGTGACCAGCCGCGATCGCCTGATCGAGCACTATGGCCGGCGGGGGTTCGAGTCCGTCGCGGCCGCGCTCCACGCGGCAAGCGAGGCCATCGCCGCGCTGGGCTTCTACGCCCACGTCCTCTACGTCGACGATGAGACGAGCACCGGCGCGTTCGGGCTCCCGGCGATCTCGCCCGCCCAGACCACTGCGCTCTGCTCGCTCTTGAGGACGGCGGCGGACACGATCTCCCGCCAGGTCCGGCCGGTCGAGGCGATCCTCATCGTTGGCGGCGACGAGATCGTTCCGTTTGCCCGTCTGCCCAACCCGACCGACGACGACGACGAGGACGTGCCGTCCGACAACCCCTACGGCGTGTTCGGGCGCAACCTCTTCCTCCCGGACGTCGCCGTCGGGCGCCTCCCCGACGACGGCGCGTTGGGGCCGGCATTTCTCTGTCAGCAGATCGAGGCGCTCCCTGAGCGCCGACAGGCGCCGTTGGTCGAGGGCCGCGGGTGTCTGCTCGCGATGTGGGACTGGCTGATCGCCCGGCTGCGCCGGCCAGAAGGGATGGGAGCGGGCTACGCCAGCCTAGTCTGGGAGGCCGCCGCGCAGGAGGTGTTTCAGGTCGTCGGCCGTCCGGATGATCTCCAGCTCTGTCCGCCAGTGACGGAGGAGACGCTCGACCCGCGCCACCTCTCGAACCGCCCGTGCCTCTACTTCAACCTGCACGGCGCCCGGCAGAGCGCGTTCTGGTACGGGCAGAAGGATGGCAGCTACCCTGCCGACTACCCGATGCTGCCGATCGCCCTCGCGCCGGCCGCCCTGGCCGGGGCCGACATCGGCGGCAGCCTGGTGTACAGTGAGTGCTGCTACGGGGCCAATGTCCTCGGTAAGACGCCCGAGACCTCGCTGGCGCTCCGCTTTCTTGCCGAGGGAGCGGCAGGCTTTGTCGGCTCGACGGTGACGTCCTACGGTGTCCTGGAGCCACCGCTCTCGGGCGCAGACCTGCTCGGCGTCTGGTTCTGGCGCCACCTGTCGAACGGGCACCGGATCGGCGAGGCCCTCCGCCGGGCCCGCCACGACTTCTTCGCGCTGACCCGCGAGCAGCAGGGCTGGCTGGACGGCGACGACCAGAAGACACTGCTCGAGTTCGTGCTCTACGGCGACCCGCTCTTGCCGCTGCACCCCCGGCTATCGGCCATCGAGCCATCGACCTCGACTCTCGGCACTACCGCCGTGCTCTGCCAGCCCACCGGCTCGCGCCAGCCAGCGGCGGTCAACGCGACAATCGAGCGCCGGGTGGTCGACCACCTGGCTCGGTTCGGCGGCGGTCGGCCGCCGTCGCGAGTACGCTTCGTCCGCCAGGTGCACTGCCGGGGCGAGTGCGACAACGACTGCCACAAAGGGATCGAGCGGCCCACCCACCCGCACGAGGCCGTCCTCCGCGCCACGGCCAGCCAGCTCCTCGCCACTGTCGACGGCCAGCGCCTGAACCGCCACTTGCACGTGACCCTCGACCGGTCCGGCCAGATCGCCAAAACGCTCGTGTCGAAGTGATGATCTTTCGGCGCCACCACCTGCGCCGTTGTCCCCACCGCAAGGATCTTGTGGAAGGCGATCGGTTAGCGTCAAAGCTGGCCGAACGCCGCCAGACCAGGATACCGCGCCGCTCGCCCCAGTTGCTCCTCGATGCGCAGTAGCTCGTTGTACTTGGCAACCCGCTCGCCCCGCGAGGGGGCGCCGGTCTTGATCTGGCCGGCGTTCGTCGCCACGGCGAGGTGGGCGATCGTGGTGTCGGTCGTCTCGCCGGAGCGGTGGGAGATGACCGCGGTCCAACCGGCCCGGTTCGCCAGATCGATGGTCTCCAGCGTCTCGGTGAGCGTGCCGATCTGGTTCACCTTGACCAGCACCGAGTTGGCCGCACCCTCGGCAATGCCCCGGCGCACGCGGTCCGGGTTGGTCACGAACAGGTCGTCGCCCACGAGCTGAATCCGGTTCCCCAGCCGCCGGCGCAGCTCTCGCCAGCCATCCCAGTCGTCCTCGGCCAGGCCATCCTCGATCGACGCGATGGGGTAGCGGTTCACCCAGTCGACGT
>JACPQP010000415.1 GCA_016190465.1 Chloroflexota bacterium | reverse complement strand
TCGGTGCACCGATCGGGTGTTGGGGGGTACTGCAAGAAAGTTGCTTGCTCGGTGTCTCGCTGACTGCCCGCGGGAGGGTACTGGAAAGTGCCAGGCTACTGAAAAGACAGCGCTGGCCGTGGCTTGGGAGCGGCTGCTGTGGCGGAGCCGCACGGATACGATCTTCCTCACCCCGGGGTGGCACGAGGTGTGGTGGAGCAGCTTTGGCCCGTCGGCGGGTACGGAAAACAGTGGCCAGAACTCTGGTGGAGCAGCTTTGGCCCGTCAGAGGGCGCTGAAAAAAAGGTTGCTCGGCGTCTGGGATGGCAGCGACCTGGTCGGAATCGCCCCGTTGGACGGCGCTGAAACGATCGGCTTCGCTGGCGGGGTGGAGATCGCCGATTACCTCGACATCGTCGCCGCGCCCGGATACGAGGCCGCGGTCTGGGCCGCGGTGCTCGATCACCTGGAGGCGCTGGACTGGGACACCATTTGGGACACGATTGAGCTCCACAACGTGCCGGAGTGGTCTCCCACCCGCAGCATCCTCCCGTCGCTGGCCCAGGCACGCGGGCTGGTGGTGGAGCAGGAGGTCGAGGACGTCGCCCCGTGGCTGAAGCTCCCCGGCGACTGGGATGCGTATCTCGGTCAGTTGTCGAAGAAAGACCGTCACGAATTGCGACGGAAGATGCGTCGCCTGGAGACGAGCGGAGACGTGCACTGGTACGCCGTCCCATCCACGGTGATGGGCTCGGCGCTGGATCACGACGTCGCCGACTTCATCCGGCTACATCGGCTCAGCCGCGAAGAGAAGGCGGTTTTCATGACGCCGGCGATGGAGCAGTTCTTTCATCAGCTCGCCCACCGATTCCTGCCAAGCGGGATGCTGAAGCTGTATTTCCTCGAGCTGGATCGGGTTCGGGTGGCCACGACGATCTGCTTTGATTACCACGACGAGATTCTCCTCTACAACAGCGGCTACGATCCCGCCTACGCTCACCTGGCGGTGGGGTTGCTGCTCAAAGCCTACTGCATCCACGACGCGATAGCGGCCCGTCGATCGGCGTTCGACTTCCTTCAAGGGAACGAGCGGTACAAGTACGACCTTGGCGGTGTCGATCGCGCGGTCTATCGGATCACGCTACGTCGCCCACCCGTCGGAGGGTAGCGACACGAGGGTACGGAAACAAGGATGTGTCGTATCGCGATGATCAGCGCCCACGGCTCCCCCCTCGCCCAGCCGGGCGAGCGGGAGACCGGGGGGATGAACGTCTACATCCGCGAGCTGAGTCGGGAGCTGGGCCGGCGCGGCATGGTCGTGGACGTGTTCATCCGGCGGACCGATCCCGAGGCCCCCGACGTCGAGGAGTTTGACGAGCAGGCCCGGATTGTTCGCGTGAAGGCGGGCGAGTGCGGCCCGATGGACAAAGTGAGGGTCTTCGACCACCTGCCCGAGTTCGTCTGCAACGTGCTCCGCTTCGCCCAGGCGACCGGCCTCGAGTACCAGTACATCCACAGTCATTACTGGTTGAGCGGCTGGATCGGGAGCCTGCTGAGTTGGCGATGGTCGCTGCCCTTCGTCGCGATGTTCCATACCCTGGCCCGGGTCAAGCTGCGGGCGATGCCGGACAGCGCCGAGAGCCAGCGCCGGATCGACGTCGAGCGCCGAATCGTTCGCACGGCCGATGCGCTGGTCGCGGCAACCGAGCACGAGCGTGACGCGATGATGGAGCTGTATGGCGCCCAGTGGGAGCAGATCGCGGTGGTTCCCTGCGGGGTCGACCTGGCTCGCTTTCGGCCATTCGATCGGGGTACGGCGCGGGCGTTCGCCGGCCTCCACCCGGATGACGAGGTCGTGCTGTTCGCCGGGCGGATGGATCCGGTCAAGGGTCTCGACGTGCTGGTGCGCGCCATCGCGCTGCTTCCCCATCGTCCCCGGCTCCGCCTGCTGATCGCCGGTGGCGCCGACGACGATGTCGAGCTCCAGCGCACGCAACGGCTGGCAACGCACCTGGGTATTGCCGGCCGCCTCACGTTCCTCGGCGCGGTCAGTCAGGACCTGCTGCCACGCTACTACTCGGCCGCGGACGTCTGCGTGATGCCATCCGCGTACGAGAGCTTTGGGCTGGTCGCGGTCGAGTCGCTCGCCTGTGGAACTCCGGTCATCGCCTCGATGGTCGGTGGGCTGCCGTCGATCGTCCACGAGGGAGAAAACGGCCTGCTGGTTCCCTGGCGCGTCCCCGCCGCCTTCGCCCGTCGGCTCGACGATTACCTGGGCGATCCCGCGCTCCGTCGTCGCCTGCGCAGCCACGCCCGCGAGTCGGTGGCCCGGTACCACTGGGGATCGATCGCCGAGTCGATCATCGCGCTCTACCACCAACTGGGCGCGGTCGCCCAGCCCCAACAGGTGTGTCTTTGTCCGCATTAGAGAATCCCTTG
>JACPQP010000414.1 GCA_016190465.1 Chloroflexota bacterium | reverse complement strand
CCCCAAACCCCGCCAGGACGGGCGCCGCCCTTCCTGGACCTTCCCGGGACGCAGGTGAACTTTCCGAGACCTACTTGGGTTAGCCCGCGCAGGCGGGCTTCGCAACGGTAGCCGCGACTTCAGTCGCCAGGCACCCCGTCTCCCGCACCACGGCCGGCGCTCTGGCGATTGAAACCGCAGGCCGCCCCTGCGAAGTCGGCCTTCGCCGACTGGGTTAGCCCGCGCAGGCGGGCTTCGTAACGGGAGCTCGCGACTTTAGTCGCCGAGCACCCCGCTCAGGCCCGCCCCGCTCAGGAACGCCCCGCTCAGGAACGAAGTCCCCGCGGGATCACGGGGCGCCTCCCGTGCGCTCGGCAGGGCGGACGACGTCGCACCGATCGGCGCTCAGCGCTCGGCTGACCTGATGGGCGTCCCATCGGTCGATCGGTCGCGCGTCCTGTCCGGCTCCCAGGTGACGATGATCTGCTTGCACAGCCCGACGTCGCGCTCGCAGATGGGGAAGAGCTGCACGTTCGCCTCCCGCTTGCCGATGCGCCGCTTCATCTTCTGAAGGATCTCTCCCTGCCGGTTCTGGCTCAGCTCCCCGAAGAAGGCGCTGTACTGGATGCGCTTGAGCCCGTAGTCCAGGCAGATGTCCGCGATCTTCGTCCGCAGCCCATCGTCCGTGATGTCGTAGATCAGCAGGCACCTCATCCCTCGCCAAGCTCGTACCAGCCGTGTCCGAAGACGGCGTACCGGCCGACGTGGCTGATCTCTCCCCACACGAGGTACGGGAGGAACGGCGCCAGAGGCCCGGCGAACGTCACTCGCCCGACGATGCCATCCATCGGCAGCCGGCGCCCGGCCCGGCTGGAGTAGCGGTCCACCTCCACCCAGGCCAGATCGGCGTCGGCGATGGTGACCTCGTCGGCCAGCGCCAGCAGGTCGCCCAGCGCCGCGGGCGCCGGGCCGCCGCAGTAGCGCTGGGCGATGGCCGCCAGCCGCTCGTGCAGGCGCAGGAACAGCGTGCGGAAGTGCAGTTCCTGCGGCTGGAGGAGCCGGCCCCGCTCGACGAGCCGCAGCGGGGTTCGGAGGCGAAGCGCCAGGCGCTTCGGCTCGCCCAGGCGATGGGCGTGGCCGAGGATGTCGGCGTGGGTGACCGGGAGCCGCGGCACCTGCACCACCGGGTCGCGGTCCCAGTAGACCCGCTGCTCCTGGCCGTCGAGCGGGTGCGACGCCCAGACCGCCCGCAGCCGGAATCGCCCGCGGCCGGTCTCGCCGGTCTCCCGGCCAGTGACCGCGCCGAGGCCGGCCCGGCCCATCTCGTTGACGGCGATCAGCGTGTGGGGGAACTGGTTGAGCGCGCGGCCGAAGGTGGTCAGCGAGAAGGTGAGCCGGTCGCCCGGGCGGTATTCGAGCCGCGAGTCGAGGGGGGGATTGAGCACGAACGGTCGGGGCGGATCGCTGCCCCGTGGCCCCTCCGGGTCGGTCGGCGCGAGCAGGAGGCCGGCCGGGCACATCGCGGGTAGGGCGCAGAGGCTGTCGCCGCGGCAGGCGCGCGGGCTGACGCAGAAATGGCGGCGCAGCGCGTTGAACAGCGCCCCCCGGAGCGCCGATCCCTTCAGCGCCGGGAGCCGCAGCATCGTCTCGACCTCGCCCTCGAAGCGGAGCACGTGCGCCGTCAGCGTTTCCATCGGCATCACCCTCTCTTCATCATTCCGCGCTGGTGGCCGGAGTTCGACGCCGACGACGGGGCGACTCCGGTCACCTCTTGCCGCGCGACAGCTTCTCGATCCGGAGGTCGTCGCGAAGCCGCTCCAGTTCGGGGTCTCCGGTGGCGAGCACGGCCCCCAGCTCATCGGCGCTGGCGGCGGCAAAGGCATCGGCATATGATCTGGCACCCGGCCCGTCACGGGAGTTGCAGTCCTCGTTCCTTACTGTACGGCACGTCCACGATCTTCAGTCGCCATCGCGCATCCGCTCTGACTTTTCCTTCCACGTGCAGGCGTGCCACCTGGCTCCAGCGCAAGGGAACGAGCAGTTGGCTCGCCTCCAGCGGCTCATCTTCCGCCAACTGGCGGTACTCGCCCTCCAGGCAGGACGGCAGAACCTCGATGCTGTCGAATGCCTGATAAAACGCGGTCTCCAGGCGATCATCGGAGTCAAAAGCCCGCAGCGACGCCAGGCATCCCGCCTCGAACTCGCGGTGGGCACGCGCATAGTCCTGGTTCCAGCGAGCGGCCACTTCGCCCTCGTAGACCTCGTCCAGCCAGTCTGAGACCGACTCCTCGTCAATCATCCTGTCCGCGTGCTTCGAGAGGACCGCGATGGCCCGGCGGACAAGCTCCGCGTTGTACACGCCCTGGCCATCGGTGGGTCGATCGAAAACGTACACTGGCGCAGCCTCGCGCAACCGCCGCCTGTTCACCCGCCCAAAACGCTGGATCAGCGCTTCCAGCGGAGCCGGATCAGTGTAGATGACGTCGAGATCGATGTCGAGGCTGACCTCGACAACCTGAGTAGCTACCAGGACGATGGGCCTTCGATCTTTCGAGCGCGAGCCGGTTGCCTGCCGCACCTGGATCTCTCGCTGCAAGCGATGTTTGCCGTTGAAGCGGCCGTGCAAGAGGACGACGTCGATTCCCTGCAACCGTCCGTCCAACTCGTCAAAGGCCAGCTGCGCCCGCCTCACGGTGTTGCAGCACACCAGAACGGATGCGCCACCGCGCGCCACCTCGGCGATCCGTGCCAGCCACGCCGGATCGAGCAGGTCGCCCGCCAGAAGCCGGAGGAGGTGTCGACGAAAGCGTTGAACGAGCTCGGCCGCGGCGCGAACCGGCGTGTACTCGCCCAGGGCGTCGACCAGCCGCTCTCGGAGCAGGCCCGGTAGCGTGGCCGACATCACGAAACACCGCGCCCCGAAGTGCGTGCGCAAGTACCGCACCATCGCCAGGATCAGGGCCAGACGCTCGGCCTCGTACGCGTGCACTTCGTCCAGCACGATCGCCGCGTCGAAGAGGTCAGCCAGGAGCACCTCGTATCCCCGCAGCCGGTAGGGCGCCTTGAGCAACTGGTATGGGCTGAGCACACGGACCGGAAAATGGTTCAGGCGCGCGAGGTCGGTGCCCCACCGCGCCAGACGTGCCGCCTGCTTTGGCCCATAGTCCTCGTCCAGCCAACGGCGGTAGAGCGCCAGCGTGGCCCGGCTGTGCTCAAGGCCGACCTGCCCGGGAAAGGCGCGCTCACTGAGTCGGTCGTGCATCGCGTTCAGGCTGGCCTGGAAGGGCAGCGTGTAGAAGAGGCGTGGCACCGTTCGCTGGCCGACCGACTGGGCGCAAGCCCAGAGCAGCGCGGCTTCGGTCTTGCCGCTGCCGGTCGGCGCGGTCAGCACCGCCGAACCCTCGGTCCGGGCGCAATCCCGCTGGTGCGCGTGGAGGTCTTCGGCGGCAAGCCCCAACCGGGCGAGGAGTTCCGGCGGCCTCACCAGCGTGGGGTGTGGTAGATCAGGCGCGTGCGCCGACGCGGCGTGGTCTGACCGGATCGCGTACCCGCGCAGGGCCAGCGTGCCGATCACCAGGGCGCGCTCGTGGCTGCGACCGAGGCCGCGAACCCAGCGGCGGTAGGCCTGTAGCCAGCGCCGCGCTGTGCGGGCTCCTTCAACGCGAAGCTGCCGTACGGCCACCGACCGCTCCGGAAGCGCCGGCACCCGAACTCCGGCGCTTTCCACTGCCAGCGCCGCGACCCAGGGCGACGAGCATTCGTGCAGCCAGCACCAGAGTGCGCCGATCGCCAGATCATCGATCTCCTCGATCCGCCTGATCAGCGGATCATCCTCTGGATCGGGCGGATCCATATAGAGTCGCAGGACATCGTCGGCGTCGCGATGGTGAGATACGATGGCGGCCGCCACCCAGCGGCACTCCTCGTCGGTGAGCGCGCTCCCGACCCAAGCCAGAAAAGCGAGGGACAGCACCTCGTGGCGGTGCGGCCAGGCCACCCCGGTCCGCACCATCCGCTGGAACCCCTGCGCCGCCTTGCCGAAATCGTGCAGCCAGCAAGCCCAGAACAGGCAGTGCCACAGGGCGGGAAAGCCGAGCCGCTCGGGCAGGTTCGGCCGCAGACGCATCCCCTGAGCGAGCTTCTCCAGGACATTCCAGGTGTGCCGTGGCAGACTTTCGCCGCGCTGCTCCCCTTTCCCAGGACTCTTTGCCCAGACGGCGTCGAGTTCGGCAGGCCAGGGCGGAACCACTGCACTCACTCCATCCCGCGGCCTGGCTCGCGTGGGGCATGCACCTCAACGGGCCAGGACGGGATCCTCGATGTACTCCCCCACGAACGGGTGGAACAGGAGCCCACGCCGCAGGCCACGGTCCGCCGGCGACGCAGGGTCGATCCTGTGGACCGTGTCCACCGCCAGGCCTTCGACCTGCCAGAGGTCGGTGCTGTAGGTCCGGCGCTTGAGCACAACGTAGCGGGCGAAGGTCGGCGCGCGTCCCGCCTGGTAGTCGAGGAACCGCGGCATCAGCACTACGTAGCCCCGGGCAGCCTGAAGCGCCATACGGTACGGGGCCAGCGTGTGCTCGAAATACGCGCGGTCGGCCCGCTCGAGTTCCACTACCTCGACGCTCGTGTAGGTGAACAGGTCCTGCGACCGGCCCAGCACGACGGGATAGCGCGGGCTGCGGAAGGCGGCGAGCCACTCCGGGCGATTGAGATAGAGGGTGAGGCGCGGTTGAAAGAGGAGCGCCCGCTTGAACGGGTTCACCGCCCCTTCCAGCACCTTGGGGGTCCTGGTGCCGGGCAAGGTGCCGGTGGCCGCTGCCAGGACGTGCACGTGCTCGACGTCGTCGAACTGCCCGGCGTGGGTGAAGTGGTAGGCAAACTCCAGCCCCTCCGGGGACACCCATTCCCCCAGCGCGCTACAGATGTGCCCGTAGATGGTGGCCGGGGGCGGCATCTCGAACGTCGGGTGTACGCCCTGCATAAAGTGAGGGTAGCGGAAGGATGTCGTCAACCCCTCCGCCACCACCTTCAGCACTCGCATCGTGCCCCCTACTCGAGCCATCCACTGCTCGTGGGCGACGTGAGCGCTTTGACGAAGGCGCCCAACGCCTCGCGGGGGTGGCCTACCCGGATCCGCTCGCCGAAGTGCTTGCCCTCATGGGTCTCCAGGAACGCTTCGAGCTTCGCCCGCTCGTCGTCCAGGTAGCCTCGCACCCAGCCGATGTGCACGTCCGAGAGCAGGTCGTCGGCAAACACGGTGAGCGCTTCCTTGAGCGCGTCGATCTTGAGCTCGGGCAGTCCCCGCGCGTTCGCACCGACGACGTGGCCGAAGATGTGGTTGCCGCCCCTGGTCACGGCCACGATGAGGAGCGCCGGCGATACGTCCGTGTAGTGGAGAGCCTGCTTGGCGCCGCCATCCAGCAGAGCCAGGCCCTCGAACAGCGTCGCGATGCGCCGAACTCGCTCCTGCTGTGGGAGTCGGTAGGCCTTCTGGCCATCGACCTCGGCAAGCCCCGCCGCCCTCGCCTCGGCAATACGGCCGGCGTCCAGGTTGCGGAAGCCGGTCTTCTGGCGATACCAGAACGTGCCGGCGGCGTGCAGGTCCAGCGAGAACAGCCCTCTGAGCGTCGTGCGGTAGAACTGGTTGCTGTACGGCACCGCGTCGCCCTCGTGCCGGCTCATCGACTCCCAGTCCTCGACGATGGTGACCGGCGCGATGGATACGAGCGTACTCACTCGGAAGGGGGACGCGCGGGTGACCGTGTCGGTCGTCGGCGTTTCGTCGATGCGTGATTCGTCCGCATCCCGCTTCTCCCTGGCCGAGGCCTTCTTCGACGGCGCCCGCATATAGCCGAAAAGGTCGTCGTCCCACCAGCGGATGGGGTTGGCGTCGGTGTAGGCGACCTTCTCTTCGCGGTAGATCGGCGCGGGCCGCCAGCCAAGGCCCGACTGCTCCAGGGTCAGTCGCAGCCAGTAGCGGAAGGCCTGGGCCGACACGTAGGGATAGGCGCCCTCTTTCGTGCGGATCACCTTTACGCCCACCGTGTTGTCGAACAACCGTCCCTGGACGCTGCCCAGGTTGTTCAGCGCCGACGCCGGGGCGTCGATGAGTAGGAGCCCGCTGACGAATGCCATCTGTTCCCTCCTCGTTTCCAATCTCTGGCCCCATCCAATCTCTGGGCCAAGCTGTGGCCCCTTCTCGGGGCGACTATGACGCCGCTTCCGGCTCTTCGCCCACTTCGGGGATCGCGTCAGGATGGCTGCCGAGCCAGCCCTGCTGGTGGAGCTGCTCGACCATCCGAATGAGCACGAGGTCGCGCGCCAGCCGCCAATCCCGCCGCTCGAGGTCGTCCCCTTCCTCGAAGACCTCGACGTAGGGATCCAGGGTGATCAGCGGGGGGTTACCCGCCCTCACGTGGGCGATGTTGGCTCGGAGCAGCGCGGTGCGAAAGCTGTTGTAGCGGTGGTCCAAGAAGCCTGCGAAGAACCGCTTGTCGTCTTGCTGAAGCACGTAGTTGGCCAGACGGTCGCCCAGGTCGCGGATCTGCTGCACACGGTCTTTGTCCATTGTCATCACCTTCCTCATGAACAACTCGGTCAGCTTCCAGGAGACCAGGTTCGCTTCGCCACGCAGGGAGTAGGTCCGACGCGGGTCGTCCTCGAAGCGCGTGCGCACGGGAATGCGCAGGAGATAGCGTCGGACGAAGGCGGGGGCATTCATCGGCAAGCGAAACAGGTCCTCGTACAGGAGATTGCGACGCGGTCGGTCATCATCCGCCTGCTCATCCGCCGCTTTCTTTTTCGGCCTCGGCAGTTGCCAGGCGCGCGCTTCGATCTTCTGCCACTCCGCCTTGTAGTCTGGACTGACGATCTGGCTGAGGAAGTCGGTCAGCTCCAGCGGCAGGTGGTAGATCTCCAGGGGCGGGTTGCGAGCGTCCAACGGGTTAGACTGGCCGCTGTTGCTCAGGTGGTAGGCGGTGACCGAAGACGGGCGCCGGTCCTGCGCCTCGTCGCGCCGCCGCTGTTCGACCTTGAGCAGCGTCTCGACGAGCAGCGTTTTCGCCGACGCCTTCGCCTCCGGCATCTTGTTGCTGCCGCTCTGCTGCGCCAGCGAAAGCGCTCGCCGATTCTCCTCCAGGAACTCGCGGGCAAAGTCGTAGATCAGGTCACTGTTGTCCGAGTGGACGGCCAGCAGCTTGCCGCCGCACTTGGCGCAGCCCAGGGGGAACGCCTGGATGCAGAGAAGCGCCTTGCCGGACACCGGTAAACCCGCGTTCC
Organism: Chloroflexota bacterium; assembly: GCA_016190465.1. Classification (GTDB taxonomy): domain Bacteria; phylum Chloroflexota; class UBA6077; order FW602-bin22; family JACPQP01; genus JACPQP01. The sequence continues at coordinate 3,185 of JACPQP010000414.1, read as the reverse complement.
CCCACGGGTGGAAGTTGATCACGCCCTCGCCAGTGAGAAGCGGAACGTGCTGGCGAAAGGCCCGTCCGGCCGGCAGGCTATCGGACAACGCCGTGGCTACCGCGCGCTCGCCAGTGAACGGGCAGGTCTCCGCGAGGCGGGGTGTATCCGCCGGGTACCCGCGGAGCACACGCCTGGCGTATTCCCGCCGCTTCTCGGGCGCCTTCTCGAAGGCGGGCTGGGTGTAGCCCGAGTTGGGGAAGGCCACGTTCAGGAACGACTTGAGCGGATCGACGACGTAGTTCTCGGCGATGAAGTCGGCCACTCGCCCCAGATCCTGCTCGCCAATCGCGGCAAGGTCTACCTCGCCGACGAACGCGGCGATCGTCGCCGCGCCGACGTCCACCAGCGGATGGCCCGTATACTTCAGCACGTGCACTGCCTCCTTCCAGCCCGGGTCGAGGTTCCCCATCTACTCACTATTCCGCCCTGCTGGGCGAAGTTCGACTCTTTGAGCGTATGCTCACGGCCGGACCTCCTCGGGCCGGCGCGCGAGGACAGCGCCGTACACCGCGCGCGCCACCGAAAGCGCGTCCGCGACCTCTTCGCGCGTGGGCTCCTCGACGTCTCCCAGGTAACGGAAGATCCAGGCGTAGCCGTCAGACGCTCCACGCGATGGCAGACCGGCTCGATCGAGCTGTCGAGCGAGGCGCACTGCCGGCCCAGCTCGGCGAGATCGTGCGTCCGGCGGAACGGGACGTCGTGCCAGGTGAGAAAGGCCGTCAGCGACTTTTCGGCGGCTTGCTGGCAGTGGAATGCCGCGTCGGCCAGCAGGGCGGGGTGCGCGCCAGGGTCCACCTCGGCGGCGCGCCGGTCGCCCGCCGCCCGACGGAGCCAGGCCAGCGTGTCCGCCACGCGCTGCGGATCAGGCCGCATACAGCAGCCTCCCTTCTCGGACCACCGTCGCCGGAAGCGAGGCTCTCAGGCGGAGCCGACGGTCGAACGCGTCGCGGCTCCACATCAGGATGTCCGCCGCGGTGCCGAGATCCCCGATCAGACTGTGCGCCCGTCGCGCCAGCCGGTACCCGGGTTCCGTCGTCCGGGGAACGATCACCAGGAGATCGTAGTCGCTATCGGGCCCGGCCTCCCCCCTGGCGCGCGAGCCAAACAGGTAGACCCGCTCGGGCTTCAGCGCCTCGACCAGGCGCCGCACGATCTCCGCCAGGACCGGGTCACGCTCGGGCACCGTGTCTTGCATACCCTTCCCACTGTTTCCTGACGAACCACGTCCGGGTGAGCGACAGCATTACGCCTCCCCGTCGTTGTGCTCCGCCACGGTCAAATGCCGCAACGAAACGCCATAGCTGTGCAAGGACACGGCACGTGAACGTGCGGCGGGTTCTCACCGTGCCCGGCCCCAGTTCCCCTTCCCTCGATCCCCCGCATTCGGCCGGCGCGATCTGGGATCTATCCGTCGCGAGTTCGGCGGAGCCGCAACGACGTGAACGTTGAGTGGGTCGGGCAACACCGGACGCTCCCTGTACTCGTTCCCGTTCGGACCCTCAATCTGCATATACCGCGTCTGATCGCCGCTTGGCCCTGGCCATTCGAGCAACTTGAGCAGCATCTGGATACGCGGCACCTGCGATAGCGAAAGGACTCCTGCACGTTCATCTTGGTTCATGCGGTTAAGGATATAGTTCTCGAACGCGACGAGAAACGCCTGGGGGTTTTGCTCTTCACGTTCAGCCCGATGCCAGGTCCCGTCGGAGAAGATCCGGCAGTAACGATCGATCCTGTCGCTCAGGAAAAGAGACGGGCTAATCCTGACCGCCCCCAGCCCCAGCGGTTTGCCCATACCAAGCTTGTGCCGGTATTCCTTGCCTGGTTTCCCAGGCAGCATCAGAGCCCAGAGCAAAGCTCCTAACTCAAAGTCGTGCAGATTCTCGAAGTAGACGCGAAACCGGAAAGTCACGCCCGCTCGCACCGGCTTGATCTGCGTATGTTGAGTGTCCGTTTCCCAATAGACTGGATTCTGCTCTTGAATACTTGAGAGGCCCACACCGTCCTGGTGCCAGTACAGCTTGTGGCCGCGGATAACTGTCTCTCCTGGTGACACGGTACCATAGTGCGCCAACTGCTGCCTAGTATCCGGGTCGTGGCTCTTGCGCGCATCCTGGACCAGATAGTGCTGGAACGTGGTCGGCTTCGGGCCGCTCAAGACGCGCGGGACAATAGCGACCGTTGACAGCCACACGTTACCCTGGCCGGGGCTAGATACGGCATCAGCGAAGTACACACGGCCTGCCCGATTGGTTTTCCTTGTTTGGCCTGCCACATAGCCGAAGATGGCTTCACCCAAGTCAATCATGGTTTCTTTGCGAAGACCGTCAGGTACAAGGTCCTGCGGTACTACGGCGCGGTCTATTCCCGGTATCCGAGCCGGTACACGGAAGTTAGGTGTATGACCAAAGGCAATGACTTCGCCGTCTCGCTTAATATAGAAGACAGGCCGACCATCACGAAGACATCCCCACCGATCGCTGAAGGGTGCCTCTTTCTGGAAGGGGGTTAAGGCCGCAAGATAGTCCCTAACCACTTGCTCGGGGATTGTGAGAGGAGCGGCCTGAGCATCTCGCTGAAGCACAAGCGCGTAGTTCCGCCGAGGAGATAACTGCGTCATATCACCCGTTTCCCTCATGTTCCCTGTGCATATCAATACGCCTCGTTGGGAGTGGTGTTTCTCCGGGCGCCCTATTCGACTGACAAATGGGTAGGGGCCGTGTCGCCCCACACGATTCTCCACGTCGAAACTTACTTCGTGGTACTGCGGTCGATAATGGGGATCATTAAACCGCTTGAGCTCTGGAATATCCTCTGATCGTATCTGCCGGTCTATTACCTTGAGGTAGGAGTCAGTTCCGACCGTAGGCTTCAACGCAGGCTGGATGAACCAACCGTTCGATCTTTGCGTGAGGTATCCGGCCAGAACGTTGCGGCCGAATTTGCCTAGAGCCTGCTCATAGGGCCCCCTCAGAGGATCATCCCGTCCAGCAGCCACGGCGCGAAACGTAAGCGCCGGCTCATTTGTCATTTTCCACCAGCTTTGAGCCACCTCGTCACCATTAAGCTTTGAGCCACTCGACGAGGCCTCGTCCGCTAGTGTAGCCTCTGCGTCACTTCGAGTCCAGTACCTTGGGTGCTTT
>JACPQP010000404.1 GCA_016190465.1 Chloroflexota bacterium | reverse complement strand
GCCCCAGCCGCTTGCACTCGATGAGAGTCGTGCCGCTGCCGACGAAGGCATCCAGCACCCAGTCGTGGCGCCTGGTGTAGCGGACCATCATCTGGTGGGGGATCTGCGGAATGTAGTTCCCCCAGTACCAGCCCAGGTGAGCGCCCGAGGTGTCGCGCCGCTCGACGACCCAGAGGCTGTCCGTGATGATGTCGTCGTATTCCTTCCACCGGCCAAGGTTGATGTCGTTGACGTCGCCGTCCCTGGCCTGAGCGATGCCCGTCCGCAGTCGGCGCAGGTAGTGCCGAGCCCTCTCGAGGGTGTAAGCCTCGACGATCTGCTGGATCTCGGCGACGAGCACATCGCCCCGCAGCGAGACGGCGTGCTCGTCGCCCTCCGAAGACGGGTCAAGCGCAACTTTGCACTTCCCGTCGAGCACATCGCCCTTCAGGGCCAGCATGCGCTGTCGGAGGAGGAGGATGGTCTCCGCGGCGCCGGCCTCGTCGAGAGCCTTCAGGAGTTCGACCCTGTCGAAGAACATGGTCAGTTGATAGTGATCCGGGAGCCCTCCGGCCCCTTCACCACGTCGATCCGGATCGGGAAGGCGTCCTTCAGCTCTTCGATGTGCGTGATGACCAGGATCTTCTCGAAGTCGTCGCGGACGGCGTTGATCGCCTCGACCAGCCGCTGCCGGCCAAACGCGTCCTGGGTGCCGAACCCCTCGTCGACGACGAGGAGCTGCAAGCGCGCCCCCGCCCGGCGGGCCAGCAGCTTGCTCAGCGCCACCCGGATGGCGAAGTTGACCCGAAACGCCTCGCCGCCACTGTAGAGCTCCAGCGCCCGCGTGCCCAGCTCGTCGGCGATCTTGATGTCCAGCGTCTCGATGACGTGCCCATCCGAGCGGGCCTCGCGCTGGGTCTCGAACGTGACGTGCATGCGGTTGTCGGTCATCCGGGCCAGCACCGCGCTGGTCTCGACTTCGATCTCGGGGATCACACTCTCGATGATCATCGCCTGGATGCCCTTCTTGCCGAAGGCGACCGCCAACTCCTCGTAGACGGACCTGTCGCTCGCCAACCGCACCCGCTCCGCCTCCCGCCGGGCCCGCTCCGCGCGGTAATACCGACAGGTGTCGACCATCTGCCGCCAGCGGCCGAGCTCCGTGCGGGCGGCAGCCAGCTGTGAGCCCAGGTCGTTCAGCTCGTCCTCGACCAGGGCGAGCTCGCGGAGCACCTCCTCCCGCTCGGCCAACTCGGCCAGGAGCATCGCCGCAAGATGTCGATCCTCCGCCAGCTCCCGCTCGCGCTCCGTCGTCGCCCGCTCCAGCTCGGCCAGGCGGCCCTGCTCTTCGGGCAATCGCTGCTCGGCGGTCGCCAGCTCCCGCTGTCGCTGCTCGACCGGAGCCAACTCCTCCCGGCGACGACGCAGCCGCTCGTGCTCGTCCCGGTCGTAGCCCAGCCCGGCCAGGTCCTGCTCGACCACCGCCAGCTCGGCCCGTGGCGCCTCGGCATACTGCCCTTCCCGCAGCCGCGCCTCGATCGCCGCCAGCTCCCGTTCGGCCGGAGCAAGCTCGACCTGCGCCGCGTGGACCTTCTCGGCCTCCTGTGTCAGCGCCGCCAGCCGCCGCTCCAGCTCGGCCTTCCGACGCAGGAGGCGGTCGCACTCGGCAATCTGCTGCCTCGCCAGTCCCGCTTGCCGTTCACTCTCACGGGCCTTCGCCTCGTTCTGCCGAAGCTCCTCGTCCAGCCGAACGATCTCCACCGCCGCCCGCTCGAGCTCGGCCAACCGCTCCCGCTCTTCGGGCAATCGCTGCTCGGCGGTCGCCAGCTCCCGCTGCCGCTGCTCGACCGGAGCCAGCTCCTCCCGCCGACGACGCAGCCGCTCGTGCTCGTCCCGGTCGTAGCCCAGCCCGGCCAGGTCCTGCTCGACCACCGCCAGCTGTGCCGCCTCGGCATACTGCCCTTCCCTCAACTGGGCCTCGATCGCCGCCAGCTCCCGCTCGGCGTCCGCGAGCTGCGTCCGGGCCGCGTGGACCGTCTCCACCTGCGGGCCGAGCGCCGCGAACCGCCGATCGAGATCACCTTTCCGTCTAAGGAGGCGATCGCACTCGGCGAGACGCCGCTTCGCCTGTTCCGCCTGCTGCTCGCACTCGTGAGTTGTCGCCTCGTTCCGGCGAAACTCGGCGTGGCGCTCGTCGATCTCCCCCTTGAACCGATTGTGCAGCCGGTCGTGCCCGTCGTCGTCGAGGGGTGTCTCGCAGATCGGGCACGTCGCGCCTGCCCGGTCGACCAGCTTCAGCCGCTGATTGTATTCGGTCGCCTCGGCGCGGAGGCGCTCGTTGGTTCGCCGGAGCTCCTCGGCCTGATGGGTGAACCGAGGGATGGCCTGGAGATGCCCATCGCGCTCTGCCTCGACAGTCGCCAGCCGCCCGAGCTCTTCCCGCAACTGCGCCAGCTCGCGCTCGAGCAGTGGCAGACGGCCCACCTCCTGCCGGAGGGCGATCACCCGGCTGGCGACTAACTGGCGTTCGGCGTCCAAGACGTGGCGGGCCTCGGCGATCAACCGCTCCAAGTGAGATCGCCGCTCGGTCAGCGCCAGGAACGGGTCCAGCTTCGCCGCGAGGGCCTGCTCTGCCCGGCGAACCGTCTCCAGCTCGGCCATCCCCCGCTGGATCGCCTCGCGCTGGGCCACGACCACCTCGATCTCGGCGATCAGCTTTCGCTGGCCGGGGATGCGGTCGCGCTGTGGCGCGAGCCGCTGTTGCTCGGCCCGGAGGCGCTCGTCGGTGCGCCGGAGCTCCTCGGCCTGCTGCGTGAGCCGCTGGACCGCCTGGAGATGCCCGTCGCGCTCGCCCTCGACGCTCGCCAGCCGACCGAGCTCTTCCTGAACCGCTCGCAGCTCGCGCTCCAGCAGCGGGAGCCGGCCGGCCTCCTGACGGAGGCTCGCGACCCGGCTCGCGACCAACTGACGCTCGGCGTCGAGGGCGTGGCGAGCTTCGGCGATCACCCGCTCCAACCGGGATCGCCGCTCGGTCAGCGCCAGAAACGGGTCCAGCTTCGCCGCGAGCGCCTGCT
>JACPQP010000393.1 GCA_016190465.1 Chloroflexota bacterium | reverse complement strand
GATCGCGTGCCGCACTGGGAGCTAGAGATCGAGGCGCCGACCCTCGACTACCTGCTCGGACGGCAGGTACCCTATCTGAACTACGATCTCCTGTTGCCCGCCGAGCGCGAGGAGTACCGCGCGAAAACCGGACAACTGTTTGTGCTTCATCGGCAACATCGAGGTGCCCGGTTGCCTCTCATTCGGCACCGTCGACGACGTCGTACGGGAGACGAAGGAACACATCGACCGGCTGGCTCCTGACGGCGGCTACGTCTGCTCGTCCAGCCACTCGATCACCAACCGCGTCAAGCCCGAGAACTACGTGGCGATGCTGGAAACGATAGTGGAGTACGGGGTGTATCGCTGATCTCGATTGTCTCGCCAACTTCCAAGAGCCTCGATCTTTCTTGCTCGACCATCACCTTCAGCCTGCGAGACCTCGACGGGGCCCTGGCCGGTGTGGCCGATCTCGGCTTCCGCTCGGTCGACCTGCTGGCGCTCAGCCCGCGCGGGCAGTGGGTCCACATCAAGCCCCACGAGGTGGTGGCAGATCCAGATCGGGTGGCGGCGACAGTCTCCGGCCAGTTGGCCGCGCGCGGCTTGCGGGCCGCGGGCATGAACGTTCAGGCCCGGGTCAAGGACCTCGACGAGCGGGGGGTCCTGGCGGCGCAGTGTCGTCTCGCGGCGTGCCTTGGCCTGGCGAGCATCACCGTTCAGGCGACGTTCGACCGCCTGATCCCGTCTCGCGCGCCCGCGGACTTGATCCGGGAGGGCTGGCTGGAGCGGGAGAAGGAGCGCTTCGGACGTCTGCTCGCAGCCGCGGGGGAAGTGACGCTGTCGGTGGAGACCCACAGCTTTTCCATCATGCAGTACCCCGAGATGGCGCTCGGCCTGCTCGACGCGTGGCCCGCGCTCCGGGTTTCGCTGGATCCCACCCATTTCGTGGTCTGGGGTCTTCGCGAGCCGGACTTTCGTCCGCTGTATCCCCGCGTCGACCATCTGCACCTGCGCGATAGCGGCTCCAGTTGGGCCGAGAACCAGGTGCCGGCCGGTCAGGGGCTGGTCAACGGTCCGGAAGTCCTCGAGCACCTGCTGGAGCAGGGCTTCCAGGGGACGATTACCCTGGAGTACGTGGATAGCCTCGGACCTGGCGACCCGCCCTTCGACGTGGTGCCCGAAACGGCGAAGCTCAAGGCGCAGGTCGAGGAGGTGCTGGCGCGCTGGCGGGGATGCTGAGCCCCCGTCACGGCACCAGGAGAGGGGGAGTCGATCTCCCTCAGGAGGAAAACGATGGCCAGGATCAAGATCGACCTCGACCGCACGATCGGCACTGTCGATGCGCGGATCTTCAGCGGGTTCATCGAGCATATGGGCCGGTGCATCTACGGCGGCATTTTCGAGGAGGGCTCGCCCCTCGGCGACGAGCGCGGCTTTCGCCGCGACGTGATGCAGGCCATCCGCGGCCTGCGGCTGCCCATCCTCCGCTGGCCGGGCGGCAACTTCTCGAGCGGCTACCACTGGGTCGACGGCGTCGGGCCACGCGACCGGCGCCCGCGGAGAATGGAGCTGGCCTGGCGCGCCGAGGAGTCCAACCGCTTCGGCACCGACGAGTTCGTCGAGTACTGCCGGGCAGTGGGGACAGAGCCGTACATCTGCGTGAACATCGGCTCCGGCACGATGGACGAGGCCCAGGCCTGGGTGGAGTACTGCAACGGCACGGGCAACACCTACTGGGCGAACCTGCGTCGCCAGAACGGGCACGCGGATGCCTTTGGGGTGAAGTACTGGGGCCTCGGCAACGAGATCTACGGCTCGTGGCAGATCGGCTCCCTCAGCGCGGAGGACTACGTCAAGAAGGCGGTGCAGTTCGCCCACGTGATGAAGCGCACCGACCCGTCAATCGAGCTCGTCGGTTGCGGCAAGTTCGGCCTGGATGACTGGGACCGGATCGTCCTCGAGGGGTTGGCGGCGCACATTCAGTGGTACAGCATCCACATCTACACAGGGAGCGAGCAGTACTACACCAATGTCTTCGTGCCGCACCAGGCCGAGCGGGCGCTCCGCAGTTGCCGGGCGCTGATCGACCGGGTCCGCTACGCCCAGGGCATCCGCCACCCGATCCACGTCGCCTATGATGAGTGGAACGTCTGGTACCGGGCGCGGGCGAACACGAACTGGGAGGAGCAGTACGATCTGTCGGATTCGCTGGCGGCGGCGACCTACCTGAACGTCTTCGTCCGGCACTGCCAGACCATCCGCATGGCGAACATCTCCGAGGTCGTCAACATCATCGCGCCGATCATGACGAGCCCACAAGGGCTGTATCTTCAGACGACCTACCACCCGCTCCAGTTGTACGCGCAGCACACCCGGCCCGTGGCGCTGGATGCCTACGTGGAGTGTGAGACCTACGACCTGACCGGGGAAGAGGACACGAGCCGCTTGCGCGGTCGGGCGGTGGCGGACCTGGGGCCGTTCAAGCTGCTGGACGTGGCGGCGACGCGCGACGCGGACGGCCGGCAGCTCACTCTGGCCGTGGTGAACCGCGATCGCGACCGCGATTGGCCGACGACGATTCATGTGGTGGATAGGGGCGTCGACGGCGGCGTTGCCTATGAGGTGAACGGCCGCGATCCGAAGGTGCGGAACTCGTTCGAGGAGCCGGACGCGGTGGTGGTGCGGGAACGGCCCCTCGCGGTCGCTGGCCAGCGCTTCGAGTACACCTTCCCCGCGCACTCGACGACGGTGCTGTGCCTGGAGCTCTCGCGGCCGTAGCGTCCGTCGGCAATCAGTGTCCTGGATTCCCATTGTGGGGAGGAAGAGGTGCCTGCCCCCCTTCCATCGGTCACCACAAGGGGGAGGGGGGCAGCGCTTCCCTTACCTCCCGCCTCCCTCCCTCCCTGAGCGGGACGGGCGGTCGGCACAAGGGGAGAGGGGCGAGGGGTG
>JACPQP010000448.1 GCA_016190465.1 Chloroflexota bacterium | reverse complement strand
GCCCTCACCCCCTGCCCCCTCTCCCAATACTGGGAGAGGGGGTCCGGCGTCCCCCCTTCCCCCAGTATTGGGGGAAGGGGCCGGGGGATGAGGGCCGTTCCCGCCGCCGACGACCATTCCTGCCCACTCGTGAGGGCAGCTCCCCCTCCCCGCGTCGTCCCCCTCTCCGACGCGGAGAGGGGGCTAGGGGGTGAGGTCCGGCCCGGGGGGCAGATCACCCGATTGCTCAACATCACTGCTCCCCGCCAGAGGTAGGGGATATGGGCGTGCAACTTGCGTACCACCCAGGTCTGGCTGCACCAGCCACGCCCTCACCCCAGCCCCCTACCACTGGGAGAGGGCTGGGGTGAGGGCGCGAACAGCAATCAGCAGTCAGCGGCGATGGGCCTCCTGTGGCTGCCCATCGCCGCCGACGGCTGATAACTGATTACTGATAGCTATGAGGACGAGAGTGGCTGCTCGGCGGTCGTTGTTCGCGCCCAGCGGGTCAGAGCCGGCCGGCGGCGGACGCCGAGCGCCGGCAACCCCTGCGCGGTCTGGAAGAGGATGCGCAGATCTTCCCAGATCGAGTAGTTCCGCAGGTACCAGAGGTCGAGTGCGAGCTGCCGTTCGACCGAGACGGTCTCTCCGGCCAGGCGCCACGGCCCGGTCAGCCCCGGCTTCGCCAGGCGAGCATAGCTGGCGTAAGCGCCGATCGCGGCCCAGGCCTCGGGCGACTTCGGCCGTGGGCCAACCAGACTCATCCGTCCCCGGAACACCAGCCACAACGCCGGTAGCCCGCGCAGCAGCAACCGGTCCTCCAGCCAGGGCCCAAAGAGCGTCAGCTCGAACGGCTGACCATTGTGGTCGGCGATCCGGCGCCGTTCGAAGAGGGGGCGGTGACGGGCCAACTGCCCCCAGGCCATTGCCCCGGCGATCGCCGGGGCGCTGAGCGCCAGGAACAGGGCAGCGCCCGCGCGATCGAACAGCCACTTGAGCGCGGCATCGATCCCGGTCAACTGAGTAGCGTCAAGCGCAAACAGCGGGATGTGTCCCTGAGGTAGGGGGCGAAGTCCCCCGGCCAACACGTCGTGGAGCCCGGGCGCAATCCGGTATCGGACGGCCGAGCCGTGAGGAGCTCGCGTCGCCTCGGCGAGCAGCAGGGCGAGGCTCTCCCAACTGAGCGACTGGGGAACGATGATCACCTCGTCGACCCGGTGCTCCGCGATCAGCGTCTGGATCGTGGCCGGGTCGCCCAGCACTCGCAGGCTGTCGACCGATCCGTTCCGTCGGGCGTTGACGACCACCGAACCCGTCGACAGGAAATCGTCGACAAAGCCGACGACGACGGTGCCGGACGACGCGTGCAGGTACGTGCCGATAACCGCGCCGTGATCGTTCGCTCCGGCGATGAGGAGACGGCGCAGCAGCACCCCCCGATGGTAGAGCCGGGTGAGGACGCGACGCACCAGGAAGCGGGTGAACCCGACACAGAGGATGGTGAAGAACCAGGTGAGCACAAGCCAGGCGCGCGACACGAGCGGGTTTCCTCCGGCGAAGTAGCTCAGCGTCGCCAGTGCCAGCACCCCATAGGTGCAGGAGTGGAGGACGCGCACGTACTCCTGGGCACCGCCGAGGAGGTTATCGAGCTGGTAAAGACCCTGCCAGGCAAAGACCAGCAAGAGGAAGACGATCGTCGCGCCAAGCAGCCACCGGCCGGACCCATCGCTGGCCTCGAGCGTGCCGCGGTGCTCGCCCAGTCGCAGCGCCAGGCCGCTGACCCCGTTGGCGAGGACAATCGCCGCGACGTCGATCCCGAGGAGCAAGGCCCGGAAGAGCTGCCAGTCGCGTCGGTGGCGGCTACTCACCGGCGACCTCCGCCAACCGCGCCTGGGCGCTTAGCCAGAACTGGTTGCGCGGAATGGCGTTCATCAACACCTTCGCCCCCCCCGTTTCAAACCGAAAGTCCATCCGGTGCAGACCCCGCTGCTCCAGTGCGGTGCTGACGCCTTCCTGAGCGCCCTCCCGACAGAAGAGCATCAGAAACCCGCCACCGCCGGCGCCGGTGATCTTCCCACCCAGGGCCCCGTGTTTGATCGCCAGGGCGTAGAGCTCGTCGATCCAATTGTTCGAGATACCCCGGGCAAGCTGCTTCTTCTGTCTCCAGGAGTAGTCCAGCAGTGCCCCGAGATCGTCGAGCCGGCCAGCTTCGAGCGCAGCGCGCACATCACGGGCCGACTGCTTGATCGCGTCAAGGGAGGCGATCACCGCCGCATCCTCACGCTCGCTCGCCTCCCTCTGCTGGGAGAGGATCGTGCTGGAGTGCCGGGCGACACCGGTGAAGAACAGCATCAACCGCCGCTCGAGCGCCTCCCGCGTGTGCGCGGCGATCGCCAGGGGGCAGACGGTCGTCTCGTTCGCGGAGAACTCGATCACGTTGAAGCCGCCGAATGCCGAGGCGAACTGGTCCTGGTACCCGACCGGTTGGTGAAGTCGCTCGATCTCGATCTGGCAAGCCAG
>JACPQP010000447.1 GCA_016190465.1 Chloroflexota bacterium | reverse complement strand
CGACGCGGAGAGGGGAACCGCCACCCCCCTCCCCGTGTCGGGGAGGGGGGTAGGGGGGAGAGGTCCGGCCCCCGCCCGCTGACGCCGCGCACCGCTCAAGGTCAAGCCCCGAAAGTGCTATCGCTCATCTACCGGTTGCCTGATAGAATGCGAGGGCATGACGTCTCGGAAAGTGTGGGAGAACCCCTCACCCCCCCGTCCCCTCCCCTTGATGGGGGAGGGGTTGGGGTGGGGGTGAGAGCGGACATCGGATGATGAACAAGAGAGGCCCGGGGCGTAGCCCACGACTGCTCGTCGTTCTGCTGCTTCTGATCGCGCTCGTCCCGCTCCAGGTCCTCGATCTGGAGCTCGGGGATGGCGCGGTCGCCCTCGCGGCCGTCCGACCGACGCGTACTCCTCGACCCACCTACACGCCGAAGCCGCCGACGGCGACGCGGACGCCGAAGCCGACGAAGACCCCGACGGTGGTGAAGACGGCGACGCCGACCAAGACCTCGACGGTGGTGAAGACGGCGACGCCGACCAAGACCCGGACGGCGACGCGGACGGTGACGCCGACCAAGACGCGGACACCGACCAGGACCCCAACCCCCACCAGAACCCCAACGCCGACGGTAACCACGACCCCGACCGCGACGCCGACGCCGGATCTCTCGTGGTACGACCCGCTCCTGGATCAACAGGGCGACTTCGACTCCTCCCACGATACCTACGTCGACAAGAGCGCCAAGACCACCAACTTTGGCGGCGCGTCGTACCTCGAGGTCAACGGCAAGACCAATAGGGCCAGGCGCCCCCTGCTTCTCTTCGACGTCTCGAGCATCCCGACCGGCTCGGTGATCGTCTCGGCCTCGCTGAACCTCTACTTCTCCGACGCCCCCAGTAGCTCCAGCGCAGCCGTTGGCGCCTACGCGCTCGCCGGGAGCTGGGACGAGTTGCGGGCGACCTGGCGGGACCGCCTGACCGGAACAGTTTGGACCAGGCAGGGCGGCGACTATGGCTCGACGGTGCTCGATCGACAGACGATCACCAACAGCTACGGCTGGGTCTCCTGGGACGTCACCACTGCCGTCCAGGGCTGGGTGAACGGTGGGCTGCCAAACAACGGCCTCCTGCTCGACGTGACCGGGGGCGGCGACAACCCCAAGCGGTTCTACTCCAGGGAGTTTGCCTCCAACGTCCCCTACCTGCGAGTGAACTACGCACCGCCGCCGACCGGGAGCGCAGGCATCCTGCCTGCCCCACCATCGACGCCGACAGTGACCAGTACCCTGACCAGCACGTTGTCGCCAACGCCTTCGCCGACGATGACCGGGACAAGCACGCCCACCGCGACACTCGGCGCGACGACCGGCACCGACACCGTCGAGGTGTCTCCCGATCGTCCGGCTGTCCTGAGCAACAGCGCGGGCGACGTTCAGGTCAGGGTGCCACCTGGTGCGCTGTCGGTTCCGGCCCGCTTCAGCGTTGCGGCGACCACACCCCCGGCCCTGCCGCCGACCATGGGGGGCCTGCGTCATCTCTCGCTGAGCGCAACCGGTCCTCTTGGCGAGGAGTATCACGATTTCGCTGTGCCCATCGAGGTCCGGGTAGCGATCGGTCTGGCCGAGCTGATCGCGGCGAAGATCAAGCCATCCGATCTCGGTCTGTATTACGTCGATCACGCGACTGGCAACGTCGAGCGGCTTCCCGGCCGGTATCGGGATGGCGTGCTGACCGCGACGACGACCCACTTCTCCCATTTCAGCGCGGGTGGGCCGTACGCGTCGGCGGAGGTTGGGCTCAGCCCTGCGTCGGGGCAAGTCGGCGACTCGATCACGGTCACGGGCAACTACTTCGCCGGTAGCGAGACCGTGGCCATCCTGTTCGATGGTGTCCTCCAGAAGACGACCACGACGAACACCTCGGGCTCTTTCTCGACCTCGCTGACGATTCCGAGCTCCTCCGATGGTCCCCACACGATCCTGGCGCAGGGGATGCTCTCCACGGCGGATCCAACGGCCACCTTCACCGTCTACACCTACGCCGTGTCGGCTAGCCCGGCCTCCGGTGGCACCGGCAGCCAGACTGACGTCAGCGGTGTCGGCTTTGGCGCGAGCGAATCGGTGCGGGTGTACTTCGATGGCGCCCTCTGGTTCACCGATAGCGTCAACGGGACCGGGGCGTTCAGTAAGAACAACGCCTCGGTGCCGGCGGGCAAGTCCCCGGGCTTCTACACCATCCTGGCGGAAGGGCAGACGACGGGCAGGGTCGCGACGACAACCTTTGAGGTGACGAGCGGGACCATCACGCTCTCGGTGTCTCTCGGCCCGGTCGACACGTCGGTGACGATCAGTGGCACCGGGTTCGGTGCGACCGAGACCGTGGACATCACGTTCGATGGCAACACGTGGGGATCGAAGAACACCGGTCCTGATGGCACCTTCTCGAAGACGCTGGACGTTCCGGTGGCGACGACCGGTACGAAGACGATCGTCGCCACCGGAACGAGCTCGGGTGCGAGCGCCAATGCCACGTTTACCGTCACCGTCACGGGGTTCTGGGTCACGCCGACCACGGTCGTCCCCGGCCAGTCGGTCTCTCTCGAGGTGAATGGGTACGCCGCGCTGGAAACGGTCAGCTTCACATTCGACGGCGGCGCCTGGACCAGCGCGACGACCAACGGACAGGGGGACAAGACGACGAACGCCGACATCCCGATCTCGGCGACCAGTGGGACGCACACGATCGTCGCGACTGGCGCCACGTCGGGGGCGACGGGCACGATCACGGTCAGCATAGCCACGCCCTCGGCGGCGGTCATGCCCACCACCGGAGCCATCAATTCATCGGTCACCGTGAGTGGTAGCTCCTTCGGGGCGGGCGAAAGCGTCAGCATCACGTTTGGCGGGAATGCCTGGGGCACCGACCCGGCCGATAGCTCGGGCTCGTTCAGCAAGTCGCTGACGGTTCCGGCGGCGGCGGCCTCCGGAAGCCACACCGTCGTGGCCACCGGTGCGACGACCGGCCGAACCGCTTCGGCTAGCTTCACGGTGCCCGCCGCGGCGATCTCGGTGGCGCCCATCACCGGTTCAGCCGGCGCCTCGGTCACGCTGACGGGGAGCTACTACCGGGCGAGCGAGACGGTGAACATCACCTTCGACGGCGCAGGCTGGACCTCGGCGACGACGTCGTCGACCGGTTCGTTCTCGAAAACGGCGACCGCTCCTTCAGCCAAGCCGGCCGGGGCGTACACGGTCGTCGGCACGGGGGCCACCTCCGGCTACGTGGCCAATACCACCTTCACCGTGGCGAGCACTCAGGTCAGCGTCGTCCCCGCGTCGGGCGGTGCGACGGCGAGCGTGCTCGTCACTGGCCAGGGGTACGGTCTCTCCGAAACGGTCACCATCACCTTCAACGGTGCTCCCTGGGGGAGCGCGACGAGCAACTCGGCGGGGAACTTCGGCGTGACGCTCACCGCGCCGGGAGGCGCCCCGGGAAGCTACCCCGTCGTCGCGACCGGCGCGACGAGCGGCCTTACCGCTTCGACGACGTACACGATCAGCTCGTCGACCTCAACGCCAACGGCGACCGGCACGATTACTCGTACGCCGACGATCACCCGGACGCCGACGGTTACGCCGACCGTGACGCCGACGTTCTCGCCGACGTGGACGCCCACCGTGACGAGCACGCCGACCTGGACGCGAACGCCGACGCCAACGCGGACGGTGACCGAGACGAGGACGCCGACGCCGACGAACACGCCGACCGAAACGTTTACGGTCACGGCGACGAGGACGCCGACCAGAACCCGGACGCCGACGAACACGCCGACCGAGACGAACACACCAACCGAGACCGGCACGCCGACCGAGACGAGCACGCCGACGCCAACGGGTACCCCGACCTGGACGCGAACACCGACGCCCACGCGGACGCCGACTAACACCCCGACCGAGACGGCGACGTCGACGCCAACGCGGACGGCAACCGAGACGGCGACGCCGACTCCGACGAGCATCCCGACCGACACGTTTACAGTGACGGCGACAAAGACGCCGACGGGCACCCGGACGCCGACGAACACCCCGACGGAGACAAGCACGCCGACTCCGACGAGCGTGCCGAGTTGGACACCGACGACAACGCCGACCAAGACGCGGACGGCGACGAGGACACCGACGAACACGCCGACAGTGACGGAGACACGGACCGCCACGCTCACTCCGACGGCAACGCCGTTCGGGACGCCGAGTTGGCAGTCGATCGACTCTCTTACGGCCGGACGACGGGATCCTGGCTCGGTGGCGGCGGAGGGGCGTGTCTGGGCGGTCGGTGGGCGCGGGACGTCGAGCTTCTCGCCGGTGGTCGATGCCTATAACCCGACCACGGGTCTCTGGACTGCTTACGCTGACCTGCCGGTCGGCCAGGCCAACGTGGGCGTCGCCGCGGTGAACGGAGCCATCTACGCGTTTGGCGGTGGACATAGCCAGGGGTGGACGCGCACGGTCTATCGGTACGCGATCTCGGCGAATACCTGGGCGAACGAGACGACGATGCCGCGCACTCGTAGCTACTTTGCCGTCGCCGCCGTCGACGACGTCATCTACGTGATCGGCGGACTTGATCCCAGCAACAGCAATGCGCCGCTGGCGCTCGTCGAGGCCTACGACACCCAGACCAGGGCCTGGACGACGAAGACCGCCATGCCGACGGCTCGTGGCCGCCTGGCGGTCGCCGTGTCCGATGGGATCATCTACGCGATTGGCGGAGGCACGGACACAACCCAGGCGATCGTCGAGGCGTATGATCCGGCTACGGATGCCTGGACCACGCGCCAATCGCTGCCGGTCGGGCGCTTCGACCATCAGGCGGTAGTAGTGAGCGGCAGGATACTCGTCTTTGGCGGCCGCCATTACGATGCCGTGGCCGGGACGATCGAGACCCTCAGCGATGTCTACGCCTATGACCCAGTGACAGACGCCTGGTCGGCGGCCGGCAACCTTCCCCAGACCCGGGCGTTCAACGGCGCGGCCGACCTCAACGACCGGATCTACATCTTCGGCGGCGTCGTCAACGGCAGCATCTCCTCCTCGGCGATCAGGAGCCGCTAATCCTCTCCGTGCGCCACAGTGCGTAGCAACGCAGATTTAGGGGATTTCCCCACCGGCGGTCGGGGAAACCCCTGATGGGAGCCACCACCTCGGCCGACGATAATCCCCATAGAAAGTGCGACGAGTAGATGGCAGTGATCCGCGATCAAGGTAATACCGAACGGGTCATCGCCAGCAGGTCGTCGCATCGCGCGAGGCGGGGAATGGCCCGCCGGCGAGGAATGAAGCGCATCCCGTCTGGGGAATCACGGCAGAGGAGGCCACCATGTCGGTCATCAACACCAACGTCCCGGCATTGATCGCGCAGCGGAACCTGAACACCAATCAGCTCATGCTCTCGAAGTCCATCGAACGCCTCTCGTCGGGTCTGCGGATCAACCGCGCGGCCGACGATGCGGCGGGCCTCTCGATCAGTGAGAAGCTGCGGGCGCAGATCCGTGGTACCACCCAGGCGATCCGCAACACCCAGGACGGCGTGTCGATGGTCCAGACGGCCGAAGGTGCGCTCAACGAGATCCACGCCATCGTCCAGCGCATGCGCGAGCTCGCGGTGCAGGCGGCAAACGGCTCGCTGGCCTCCGAGGATCGCGACGCGATCAACGCCGAGCTGACCCTGCTCAGCGCGACGATCGACAAGATCGCCGACTCGACGCAGTTCAACAAGCTAAAGCTGCTCAACGGTGAGCTCTCAGTCGTCGTCGACGACGAGACGCTGGGGAAGGTGGACCCGACCAGCAATGAGTTCACCGCGGTGACGGGGCTGTTCCTCGGCCAGATCGGCTTCTCGGGGGCGAAGAGCGGCTACACCTATTCGATCGTCGACAACGCCGATGGCACGATCACGATGATCGAGAACGACGGGGCCAACGACACGCGGTCAGAGCGGATCAGCGTGCGCGGGATGGTGGCCAAC
The DNA here is from genome assembly GCA_016190465.1 of Chloroflexota bacterium. Lineage (GTDB taxonomy): Bacteria > Chloroflexota > UBA6077 > FW602-bin22 > JACPQP01 > JACPQP01. The sequence continues at coordinate 670 of JACPQP010000447.1, read as the reverse complement.
GACGCCCAGATGCTGAACTTCGGCTCGCTGGGGATCAGCATCCAGTTGCAGACCGACAGCACCTTCGTCGCGGAGGACGCGGCGACCATTGCCGGAGATCTGGACACCGCCACGACGACGATCTCGGGCGGTGGGTCCTCGGTGACGATCCAGGCCGGCGCCAACAACGATACCAGCGAGCAGATCCAACTGGCGTTCATCGATATGGACTCGACGGCGCTGGGGATCACCTCCACCGACGTGTCGACCCAGGCGCAGGCTCAGACGCTGATCGTCACGCTGGATGCGGCGCTGATCAGCGTTTCGACGCAGCGCGCCGAGCTCGGAGCGAAGCAGAACCAGCTCGAGCACACCATCGCCAACCTCACGGTGGCCAACGAGAACCTCACCGCGTCGGAGTCGCGCATCCGCGACCTGGACGTGGCGGCCGAGACGGTCAACTTCACCAAGAATCAGATCATCCAGCAGGCGGGCACGGCGGTGCTGGCGCAGGCGAACACGCTGCCGCAGAACGTACTGAGCCTGCTGCGGGGGTAATCAGCGGCGCGTCTTACCCGATTCTTTCACCGGGCGACCCGCCCTTTACGTGATTCCAACCCTGGTGCTGCTAGGCTTCCCATCGCCCTCATCCCCTACCCCCCTCCCACGGGGAGAGGGGTAGGGGATGAGG
>JACPQP010000074.1 GCA_016190465.1 Chloroflexota bacterium | reverse complement strand
GGATCGCCGCACTGGTCGGCCTCCCGGTCGCTCTCGTCTCGGTCGGGTTCGCCCGGGAGCAGATCATCCAGATAGGGGTCGGGTGACGGATGTCAGGTGTCGGGGTCGGGTGATGGGTATCCTGACACCCATCACCCGACCCCGACACCTGACATCCGTCACCCGACCCCTATCTGGATGATCTGCTCCCGGGCGAACCCGACCGAGACGAGAGCGACCGGGAGGCCGACCAGTGCGGCGATCCGGTCGACGTATCGCTGAGCGTTCAGGGGGAGGTCCTCGAACGCCCGGCAGTCGCTTGTCGGCGTCTGCCAGCCGGGCAGCTCTTCCCACACCGGCTCGCATTCGGCCAGGATCGACGCGTCGGCCGGAACGGCGTCCCACCTCGCCTGGCCCCGCCGGTAGCCGGTGCATACCTTCACCGTGGGAAGGGCATCCAGCACGTCCAGCTTGGTGAGCGCGATCGACGTGAACCCGTTCAAGCGGGCCGAGTAGCGCGCGAGGGTGGCATCGAACCAGCCACACCGGCGCGGCCGGCCCGTCGTCGTCCCGTACTCCTGGCCCCGCTCGCGCAGCCGATCGCCCACCGTGCCATTCAGCTCCGTCGGGAACGGCCCTGAGCCCACCCGAGTGAGATACGCTTTGTAGACACCGATCGCGCCGGTCACCGACTGCGGTGGAAGGCCCAATCCGACGCAGGCGCCGGCCACCGTCGGGGACGACGACGTGACGAACGGGTAGGTACCGAAGTCCACGTCGAGGAGCGTCGCCTGCGCGCCCTCCAGGAGCACGCGCTTCCCGTCGGCGACGGCGCGCTGCATCAGCGCGACGGTGTCGCCAACCCGCGGTGCCAGGCGGGCTCCGGCGGCGAGGCATTCCTCGGCGATGTCCTCCTCGCGCAGTGGCTCGACGCCGTAGACTCCAGTGAGCACCCGGTTCTTCAGGCTGAGGACGGCGTGGAGCTTCTCCCGGAAGACCGCCGGATCGAGCAGGTCGACCACCCGGATGCCGAAGCGGGCGACCTTATCCTGCACCGCCGGGCCGATCCCTCGCCCGGTCGTCCCTACCTGCTTCGCCCCGCGTGCCCCCTCCTCCAACCGGTCGAGCAGCTTGTGATAGGGCATGACGACGTGCGCTCGGTCGCTGACGACCAGGCTATCGGTGGAGACGTGGTGTGCGTGCAGCTCGTCCAACTCGGCGAGTAGCTGCTGTGGCTCGACCATGACCCCGTTGCCGATCACGTTGGTCACGTGGGGATGAAAGATCCCTGACGGCACCAGATGGAGGCGGAAGGTGCCACTAGCGTTCACGACGGTGTGGCCGGCGTTGCTCCCTCCTTGCGATCGAGCGACGAGGTCCGCCTCGGCGGCGAGTAAGTCGACGATTCTTCCCTTTCCCTCGTCGCCCCATTGGGCGCCGACGACGGCGACAACCGACATGAAACGCTCCTTTTGTCCCCCGACACCTGGCACCCAGCCCCGGATACCCGCTGAGGTCCGGCCAAGCCAGCGGGTATTATACCACGTGGGCGAGCCCGTGGAGCGCCAGCCCCGCTCTCACAATCAGGTGTTCGCGCGCGGGCGCCGGTGTGGTACAGTAAGCCGTGAAAAGGAGTGTGGCGAAGAGATGGCGATGCCGATGACCCACCGCGAAAGACTCATCACCGCCCTGTCCCACCGGGAGCCCGATCGGGTGCCGCTTGACCTGGGCAGCACTCGGGTCTCCTCGATCCACGTCGCGAGCTACGAGGCGCTGAAGCGCTACCTGGGCATCGAGGCCGAGAACGTCATCCTCGACCGGATGATGCAACCGGTCCTGGTCGACGAGCGCATCCTCCAGAAGCTGGACATCGACACCCGCGGCGTCTGGCTGGGCAAGCCGGATAACTCCGCCGACGCCCAACTCACCCCCACCGTCTGGCGCGACGAATGGAGCCTGCTGCGCGAGCAGCCGCCGGGAACGCACTACTACGACCTCGTCGAGAGCCCGCTCGCCGGCGAGATCACGATCCAGGATATCGTCGACTACCCGTGGCCCGATCCCCACGACCCCGGCCGAACGCGCGGTTTGCGTGGACGCGTCGAGCATCTGCGTCAGACGACCGACTACGCTATCGTCCTCAACACAACCTCGATCTGCGTCCACGCCTCCCAGTACCTCCGCGGGTTCGAGGAATGGTTCACCGACCTGGTGGCCGACCAGAAGCTGATCGGGGCGCTGATGGACGCCGTCCTTGAGGTGAACATGGCCATCGTGGCCGACGCGCTTTCGTTGGTTGGCGACCTGGTGGATGTGGTCTTCACCGGCGACGACATCGGGCACCAGAATGGGCCAATCTCCTCGCCCGAGTTGTACCGCAAACTGATCAAGCCGCGCCAGCGGCGCTTCTTCGATCAGATCCACTCACTTACCAGGGCCAAAGTGCTCTATCACACTTGCGGCGATGTCTACCTGTTGCTCGGTGATCTCATCGACCTGGGGATCGACGCGGTGAACCCCGTGCAGGTCGCGGCCAAAAACATGGACCCCATCCGCCTCAAGAAGGAGTTCGGCGACCGGATGGTGTTCTGGGGAGGCATTGACTCGCAACGGGTGCTGCCCTTCGGCACGGTCGCCGATGTCCAGCGGGAGGTCGCCCGGCGGATCCACGAGCTGGGACCGGGTGGCGGGTACGTCGTCAACGCGGTCCACAACATCCAGCCCGAGGTGCCTCCCGAGAACGTCGTGACCATGTTCGACTACGCCCGCGAGGTGGGCCACTACCCGTTGTCGGGCGCCTGATACCTACCTAGTCCCGGTCGCCGCCCTGCCAGAAGGCGCCACGGTGCTGGTGACAGTGGCGCCGAAGCTGGTCCTCGTCGAGCAAGGCGATGCCGACCTCGACCGTTCGTCCCAGCGAGTGGCGAAAGCGCTGACGGACGATCTCGTCGAGCAACGCGGGCCAGGCGTTGCGCTCGTCGACCGGGAAGAACGCAACTCCGCCGCCCTTCTCCTCGACGTGCCCCGGCCAGAGCGCGACCACCGTCTGAAAGACGACGACGGAGAAACGGCTCAAGCGCGGATTCGAACGATCGCTCGAATCCGCGCTTGATTGATCGTTTGATTGAGCGTTCGGATGATCCGGGGCCACGGTGGAAGCCCCTCCTGCCACGCGACGACCGGCATCTTAGCACGGCAGGCGACCGCCCGGCAAGCGCCGGGAGGGTTTGCGATTGGCCCGGAGATTGCTCTTGGAGTAGTTACCGATTTCTTGACTAGAGACCCTGGCCAAGACTACACTAGGTACGTAGCGAAAAGGGATCAGTGGTCTGTGCTCATCTGTGGTTTCCAACCCCGTGGCCGTGTGGCGCCACTGACGGCTGTTTGCTAATGGCTACTTGAAAGGTTATCATGAAGTCTCTGGGCACTCTGCTGGTGTTCCCGACGGTTCCGGAGCGCATTCGTCTCCTCGAGGATCTCTCGATGGATCTGTGGTGGAGCTGGCATCCGGAGGCGCAGGAGCTCTTCGAGTGGCTTGATCCGGGCCTCTGGGCCCACACACACCACAATCCGGTCCTCCTGCTGCGAGAGGTCGATCAGAAGCGGCTGGAGGCCGCGGCGACGGATCCCGCGTTCCTCGCTCGCTATGATCGGGTGATTGACCACTACCAGCGCTATCGAACGACGACGGATACCTGGACGGATCAGGCCCATCCCGAGCTCAGCGAGCGGAAGATCGCCTACTTCGCCGCCGAGTTTGGCCTGCACGAGTGCCTGGCCATCTACTCGGGAGGGCTCGGCATCCTGTCGGGAGATCACTGCAAGTCGGCGAGCGACCTCGGTCTGCCGCTGGTCGGCGTCGGCTTCTTCTACCGACAGGGGTATTTCCGCCAGCGGATCGGCCCGTCAGGCACGCAGGAAGCGCACTACGAGCCGCTGAGCCCCGAGGCATTGCCGATCCGGCCGGCCCTGGATGCAGCCGGGCGCCCGGCTACGATTGAAGTCGAGCTTCCGGGAAGGCGAGTGCTCGGTCGAGTTTGGCACGCCCAGGTTGGCCGGGTGTCGCTGTATCTCCTGGACACCGATATGGATGGCAACCGCCCTGAAGACCGGAGCATGTCGGCACGGTTGTACGGTGGCAACGCCGAGGTCCGCCTGACCCAGGAGATCGTGCTCGGGATCGGTGGCGTGCGCGCCCTCCGCAAGCTCGGTATCTACCCGTCGGTCTGGCACATGAACGAGGGGCACGCCGCGTTCCTCGTGCTCGAGCGCATTCGGGAATACGTGCTGGCGGGCCTGACGTTTGCCGAGGCGCGCGAGGTCGTGGCGGCGAGCTCCGTCTTCACGACCCATACGCCGGTCCCGGCGGGGAACGATGCGTTTCACTTCGACCTCATCGACCGCTACTTCGCGTCGTTCTGGCCACAGCTCGGGATCGACCGAGACCAGTTCGTCAACCTGGCCTCCCAGGACGTACCGTGGGGGCAAGCGTTCAGCATGACGCTGCTTGCCCTGCGGCTCTCCTCGGGCCGTAACGGTGTCAGCGCCCTGCATGGGCAGGTGACCCGCCGGATGTGGAGCTTCATGTGGCCGGAGATCTCGCCGGATGAGGTGCCGATCGGGCACGTCACGAACGGCGTTCATACGATGACCTGGCTCGGCCCGGAGATGGCGACGCTCTACGATCGGCACTTCGTCGCCGGTTGGCGCGACACGGTGGACGATCCGGCGGTCTGGGAAGCGGTGAACCAGATCCCGGACTCCGACCTGTTTGCTGCCCGCCGGACCGCCAAGGCGCGGATGATCCACTACATCCGCGAGCGCATCCAGCAAGATCGCCGGCGGCACGGTGAATCACCTTCGCGGGTCGATGCAGCCGCGTCCCTGTTCGACCCCGACGCCCTGACCATCGGGTTCGCCCGGCGCTTCGCAACCTACAAGCGCGCGACGCTGATCTTCCGTGACCCGGAGCGCCTCCGGGCGCTGCTCAATCGGCCCGGCCATCCCGTTCAGATCATCTTCGCCGGCAAGGCTCACCCCGCCGACGAGCCGGGCAAGGCGCTGATCCAGCGCATTTGTCAGCTCGCCAACGAGCCGGGCTTCGTGGGTCGGATCATCTTCATCGAGGACTACGACATCGAGCTGGCGCAGCACCTGGTGCAGGGCTGCGACCTCTGGCTGAACAATCCGCTTCGCCCACTGGAGGCCAGCGGCACCAGTGGCCAGAAGGCTTCGCTCAACGGCGTCCCGAACCTCAGCGTGCTGGACGGTTGGTGGCCGGAGGCGTACGACGGGACCAACGGCTTCGTGATTGGCAAAGATGGCGACGAGCGGGACTACGACAGTCAGGAGGCGCGAGACCTGGCTGACAGCGGGACGCTGTACCACCTGCTGGAGAACGAGATCATCCCGCTGTACTTCGACCGCCCGTCTGGTCCTGAAGGGGCAGGTCTGCCCGCTCGGTGGCTCCGGGTGATCCGTCGCGCCATCTGCACGGTGGCGCCGGTGTTCAACACGCACCGGATGGTCAAAGAGTACGTCAATCGCTATTACGTGCCCGCGCTCGCCCGGGGTGAGGCGCTCTCGGCTGACGACTTCGTCCGGGTCCGCCAACTGGTCGCCTGGAAGCAGGCCATCCTCCAGGAGTGGTCCGGCGTCAGCGCGAAGGCACGGGTTGCCGTCGATTCGACGAGTGTTGGCCGAACGGTCCCGGTCGAAGCGCGCGTCTACCTGAACGGGATCAAGCCAGCCGACGTTCGCGTCGAGGTTGTGCTGGCCCGGCACTCCGGAGACCGACTCGAGCAACTCGGAGCCGTCACGCTCGAGCTGGCTGGCCGGGACGAACGCGACGGCACCTACACCTACTGTGGGCCGTTCGTGCCACAACGAAGCGGAGTCATCGAGTACGGGGTTCGGGTGTTGCCTGTCCATCCCGATCTTGGCCACAAGCTCGACCTGGGCATCGCACGCTGGGCCGATCCATCGGGCGTCTGACCTCCGGTTGATCAGCGATTGCGGTACTCCTGTTGCCACGGCACGCGACCTCCGCGCGCGGTTGCCCAGTGCTTTGCCGAGGAGGCGTCGCACCTCTTCCGGCCGCCAGCATCGGAACGCCCGCGCCTGCCGAACGTCCGGCGACTGCTCCCGTTCTGGCAAGAAGATACGCGCGGAGCGGTGCCGCGGTCTTCGACCACGCTGGTCGGCCAGGGGTTGCGTGCCGATTGCGCCCGCCCCTGATGGGATGCTGTAGTTCACCTCGTGGAGGTCGGTATGCCGGACGGCAGTGTGCTCGCGCTCGTGGCCGCGGGCCTGGTGCTCGGGTTGCGCCATGGCGTCGACTGGGACCACATCGCGGCGATCACCGATATCGCCGGCTCCCAGCCCTCACCCCTCACCCCGCTCCCGGTGGGAGCGGGCACCGGAGTGACGGCCGCTCTCCTCCCCCGCAGCGAGGACCAGGGCACCGGGGTCAGCGCCGCTTCCCTCTTCCGCAGTGCGGGAGAGGGGCTGGGGGTGAGGGTCGCGGTTGGGGAGGATGCAGGCGGACGAGCAACGAGCGCGATGGGGCGACGCCCTCACCCCGCAAACGGTCCTGATGGACCGTTTGCGCCTCTCCCACGAGGAGAGGGGACGGAGCGACTGGGGCGGCGCGACGGCCGCGGCCGGTTCTTTCTGACCACGATGTACGCGCTTGGCCACGCCACGGTGGTGACAGCGCTCGGCTTGCTGGCGATCTGGGCCAGCACCATCCTCCCCGACTGGGTCGATCCGATTATGGAGCGGGTCGTGGGGATCACGCTCCTGGCGCTGGGCGCATGGATCTTCTATTCCCTGTGGCGCCACGGCCGATCTTTCCGCCTCCAGAGTCGGTGGATGTTGGTCTTCTCTCTCGTCGAGCGAGGCTGGTCGGCGATCAGGGGGAAGCTCACCGGGCGGCCCCGGAAACACTCCCACCGTCTCGCTCAATACGGTCCGCGAACCGCCTTCAGCATTGGCCTGATCCACGGCATCGGCGCGGAGACCGGCTCGCAGGCGCTCCTTCTGGCAGGGGCGGCCGGGGCGACAACCGCCGCGAGCGGCTCGTTGATGCTCCTGGCCTTCGTCGTGGGCCTGCTCATCTCCAACTCGCTGGTCGCGGCGTTCTCCGTGTCCGGGTTCGTCTCCACCGAAGCCAGGCGGGACGTCTACACGGCGATCGGAGTCGTCGTGGGAATCCTGAGCCTGGTCATCGGCGCCTTCTTCGTCGCCGGCCGGGGCACCGAGCTACCGGACTTGCAGCAAGCGCTGAGCGGTCTCCCGGGCGGGGCGCCCTCACCCTGATGCTACAGCCGCACTTCTGCGCTGGTCATTCCGAGCCGCAGCATCTGTGTCATTCCGAGCCGCAGCGAGGAATCTCGTCCATGGCCCTTGCGCACCGTGGCGGAGATTCCTCGCCCTGCGGGGCACGGAATGACAAGTGTGGCTGTAGGACTAATATCACCTGGCACCCGTCACCCGCCCCCTGTTCTCCTCGACCGCCAGGAGTCCCTTCTTCGCCGACTCGTTGCCGGGGTCCATCGCCAGGACCCGGGCGAATGCATCGCGCGCCTCGTCGTAGCTTTTCAAGGCGTAGTGC
>JACPQP010000403.1 GCA_016190465.1 Chloroflexota bacterium | reverse complement strand
TCCGTACCCTGGCAAGTGTCCCTTGGAGATCGCGGCAGCCGAGATCGAGGTGGAGGTCGACGGTCGCCGAGTGGCTGCCACCTGGATGGATGCCCTGGCCATCTGAAAAGGGCGGCACCTGCCGGGCAACTGTCCCAGCCTGTTGCCGGCTGGCCGCGGGTCCAGAAAGGTGCCAGGAGACCAGCAACACAATCTGAGCCAATTCGGACACACGATCTGCAACCGCGTCAGTCAGATCGCTCAGTTGACAGGCCATGCGTGAGTTGCTAGACTCTCGACGCCGGCGGCCGGGACCCCCGCAGCCCTGGGCGTGTTGGTCCTCCAGCCGCACTGGTCATTCCGAGCCCCGCAGGGCGAGGAATCTCCACCACGGTGTACCAAGGCCACGGCCAAGATTCCTCGCTGCGGCTCGGAATGACACCGGGGCTGCGGCTCGGAATGACACCGGGGCTGCGGCTCGGAATGACACCGGGGCTGCGGCTCGGAATGACCAGTGCTGGAGTGCTGCTGGAGGATGAGCCTGGCGTACCCGTCGAAGGGCACTGAAAGAAAGAAAGAAAAATGCAGCTCGGTGCATCGCGCGTCTCCCGCCCTCGCCAGAACCTTCTCGACTTCAACCTGCTGCCCGCCGATCGCCGCCCCTCCGGGTTTCCGCTTATCTCTATCGGGCTGGTCCTCCTCCTCGCCGGTAGCGTTCTCCTTCTCTACTCGGTGTTCTACCAGCGGGCGTACACCCAGCAAGAAGTCAGCCGCCTCCAGGCCAGGGTGAACCAGGGACAACAGGCCGTCAGGGAGGCTACCGGCGCCGACGTCGCCACGGACCAGCAGCGTCAGCGGCTGCTGGCGATGCATCAGGACTATCAGGCGCTGGCCGAGCGGCAGATCCGCTGGTCGAACGTCCTGGCCGCCATCCTGGCGACGCCACCGGGCGTCTCGCTCGAGTCGCTCAGCCAGTCGGGATACACCGTCACGCTGGACGGCACGGCCAGCCAGAGCAGCGCCGTGGTCGACTACCTCAGCCGGTTGCGCGACGCCGACCTTTTTCTCAACCTCTCGGTCCAGCTCAGCGGCGAGTCTGGCCCGCCAGGCCCGCCGCCGACTCAGCCATCGCCGCCAACGCTGCCTCCGGCGGCGCCGGGCGTGGCCCCGGCTGCGCCGACGCCTTCGGCCGTGCCAACGGCGACGCCATCCCCATCGCCGACGCTCCGCCCATCCTTGCCGTCCCCCCAGCCATCGCCTTCGCCGGCCACGACGGCTACCCCGTTGCGCACGGCGACGATCACCCCCTCCGGGACGGCTACGGCCACTATGACCGCATCGCCCACGCCATCACCCAGCGTGGATTACGCGCTCGTGTCGGCCTCTCAGATCACGCAGCAGGACCCGTGGACGAACAGCGTCGCCATCCGGGCGAGGGTCGTCGACAACCAGGGGCGGCTGGTACCGGGCGTGCGGTTCCGGGTCAGCAGCGAAGGATGGCCGGCGTGGAGCGCCGATGGGCCGGACCCGAGCCGGGCCGACGGCACCGTCGAGTTTCCCCTGAGTCGCGGCAAGTTTCGCGTCGTCGTCCTCGACGGCCTCTCCGACACCGCCGCCAACCTCTTCACTGGCGCCAACGGGGTGGCGGGCGCCTACTCGTACGAGCTGGTCTTCCGCAAGACCGGCCGCGTCGCGCCCGTCACCTCCCCGACGGTCACCGCGACGCCGACGCCGAGCGCCACGCCACTGCCGACGCCGGTCGCTCCTGGCCGCAACGTCATCCTCGACGCGAACGTGCGCGCCTTCGGCGGCCCTTTTGACGGGACGCCGACCGACGCGAACCCGGTGCGGGACGGCGATCTCAACACCGTCTGGAACGCGAACGCAGGGCCGGTCGTGGATCTTCAGGTCGACCTCGGCCGGGTGTATCGCCTGGAGGGGATCGAGTTCGTCGTCGAGCAGTCGCCGGCGGGGCCCACGAAGCACGAGCTGTGGCTGCAAAACGAGAACGGGAGCATCGAGCGGCACCGCGAGTTCGCGGGGGAGACGCGGTCGATGCAGTTCCTGACGATCAGGTTCAGCCCGGTTCGGGCGGTCCGCCGGATCTGGATGCGGACGCTCTCGAGCCCCAGCTTCGTAGCCTGGCGGGAGGTGCGCGCCTACGAGGAGCTGCCGCAGCCCGGCAGCGGGCTGACCCCGGCCTCGACCAGCACCTTCACGCCGACCGTGACGCCGACGGTCACGCTTACCCCGACGATCACGTTGACGTCCACTCCGGTGCCAGGTCGGCAGGTCGCCCTGGGCAAGCCAGTGTACCCGTCGTCGTCGGTTGCGCCGAACGACGCGGGGAAGGCCAACGACGGCGACGTCGGCACGTTCTGGATGCCCGACCCGAACGATCCCCAGCCTGACGAGCGCCAGTCGCCGTTCTGGACCGTCGACCTCTGCCCCGACTCGCAGAACCCCTGCGCGACCATCCAGGCGGTGGAGCTGGTCGTGGCCCAACTGGGGCCGGGCACGTCCCGGCACGAGCTGTGGACGTCACCCGACGGCAACGGGTGGGCCAGCCAGGGCGTCTTCGACGTGGCGTTGCGGACCGACGGCCAGGTGCTGAGCAAGACGTTCACGAACCAGTTGACCGGTGTGCGCTACTTCTCGGTGCGAAGCTGGCTGGGGTTCACCCCGACGGCGAACCAGAACGCCGGCTGGCGCGAGGTGCGCGTCTTCAGCCCCCTCATGCCGCCCACGGCCACCCGCACTGTCACGCTCACGCCCACCGTCACGTTCACGCCCACGAGCACGTTCACGCCCACCGTCACGCCGACCGGGAGCATCACGCCATTGCCCACGCCTACAGGAACGCCGATTTCGTCCCTCACTCCTTTGAGCAGCGCCAACACCAGCGGCCTGACCATCACCGCGTCGTCTCGGCAGGATCTGGCCGGGCTGGCCATCGACGGCGTCGTCGGCTCTCCCTGGTTTCCCAGCGATGACAACCGCACTCGTCTCCAGTTCCTCCAAATCGACCTGGGCGCCTCATACGACATAGAGGCAGTCGAGCTGTTTGGCTACAAGGACTCCTCGACAACTCCAGCTATTGTCGTCCGGGTTGGCGGGGTGCCAGAAACGATGGGGTGGAGCGTGGCCGGTCAGGAGTGGCATCTGTGGAAACGCTTCGGCATCCTGCGCCCCGCCAGTCTGGTTGAGGTAGAGGTCACCGGCGGCGTGATGGCCTGGCGAGAGGTCAAGGTGTACGGGACTCTCTCACCCACTGCCACACCGACACTGCCTGCGACCGAGACGCCCGCGCCCGGCAGCGGGCTGACCCCGGCCTCGACCAGCACCTTCACGCCGACCGTGACGCCGACATTCTCTCCAGTCCCGCCGTCCCACACACTCACGCCAACCGGCACGGCGACCCCTTCCCCGACCATGACCCCGTGCGATCCGACAACCTGCACGCCCACGCCAACGCAGACCAAGACACCGTGGACATCTACGGCTACGCCCACACCGACAGAAACTGCGGGTGCCGGTCAGACGTCAGCGTCGAGCAGCCGCGGCATACTGGCCCCGCCAGCCCCCCGCCCCGCCCAGGCCGCCGAGCCGCCCGGGCTCGGGCGAGGCCCCGGCGCCGCCGCCGAGACACCAACTCCACCTGCCCCAAGGCCACCTCCGCCGCCAGCGCCTGGCGGTCGTGCGGCCATCGCCGCGCCGGCTTCAACGCAGACGGGCGGACCGGTCCGCTTCACGATCGTGATGGAGCTCAAGTCCGGGAGTGGCTACCGATGATGCGTCGACTCACCTCGGTCCAGGTCGCGCTGCTGGTGGCCATCGGCATCCTGCTGGCCGCCTCGGCCCTCTTTGGCTGGGACTACGTCGAGTCGCTGCGGGAGCGCTCACGGCTCCAGCTCCAGCTCCGCGCCCTCCAGCAGTCGATCGAGCGGCTCCAGGCGCCGGTCGCCACGCCGGTGATCTCCGAGCCCGCCTTCCCCAGGACGCCGCCCACGGTCGACCTGATGGATGGGGTGCTTCGCGCGGCGGCGGCCAGCGGGCTCCAGGCGACCGACATGCACGCCTCGACGCTGGGCGCGGAGCAGATCGGCAGCAACACCTACCGCGCCGCCCGCCTCTCCCTCCAACTGCGCGGCGCGCCCGAGCAGTTGCAGGCCTTCTTCGCCCGGCTTGAGAGCAGCGCGCCGAGGACCCTGGTCGTCGATCGGATCGAGTTCCTCCGCGCGGGGGCCCAGGTCGACGTCGCGCTCGAGCTGGTCGTCTACGCGCAACCCGGGTGACGCAGGCTGATCTGAAATACGCCGCCGACCGTCAGTCTGCTATCGGCGGCGTCGTATTTCATCGGCGGTGGTGCCCCGAAGGGGCATGAGGAACTGTCAACGGATTCGGGGAGCGGATTGAACGGATTATCGAGGTGAGTGGGTTCGGGAAGAGGCAGGCTAAGCGGATGGGCGTGGTTGACGGTCTGCTCGGTGTGGCATCGGAACGCTCACGACGAGTCTTGACCGCGGACCCCCTGGCCCACTATAGGGGGCGTGGTGACAGGCATCTGTTGAAGGGAGACCGTGGCTCGTGAGTATGTGAAGACCTCCGACGATCCGCTGACCTATCAGATCATCGGTTGCGCGATGGCCGTTCATCGGGGGCGCGGCCCTGGTTGCCGCGAGGACACGTATCAGCGGGACCTCGAGCTCCGCTTCCAGGAGATCAGGCTCTCCTACGAGTCGCAGAAACAGATCGCGGTGTACGATAGCACTCACCGGGATGTGCTCGTCGGGTTCTACATCCCGGACTTCGTGGTCGACAACCGGGTCATCGTTGAGCTCAAGGCGCTCAGTGGCCTGGACAACAGTCACGTGGCCCAGGTGATTGGCTACCTGGCCGTGACGGGCTGCCCGGTGGGACTGCTTCTCAACTTCGGCGCCCGAAGCCTCCAGTGGCGCCGGATCTTGCCGCCCAGGGACGTCACGAACCACCACCTCAACCGCCAATGGCTGTTTGTGCCCGACTGGTTGAAGCCTGGGCAATAATCCCCTTCCCGAACCCACCGACCCCTCTAATCCGTTCAATCCGCTCCCCGAATCCGTTGACAGCCCGCCCTGTCGCCGCTACCACCCCCCCACGTGGGTGGTCACCAGGGGCAGGTACACGAAGTAGCTCGGCGTGGGCGACGGGTCGTTCACGTAGGCGACGTCGGTGACGTAGACCCACGTGTCGCCCTGCCCGTCGTACCGGTTCTGGAGGGTCAGCCGGAGCTCGACCTGCTGGCCTCGCCACGGCGACAGGTCCAGCACCACCGACATCCAACCGTAGTCGATGCCGGAGATCGGGGGCAGGGTCGCGGCGCTGACCCGGTGCAGCTCCGTCGGCCGGGCCGAGTCCACCTTGCGAACGGTCACCTGGAGGAAATCGTAGCCCACGCCGTCCACGTCCAGCCGGGTGTCGTGACCGAACAGGCGATAGGTCAACCGCAGTCGCGACCCGGCCACGTCGGGGAGCTGAACGAACTGACTGATCTCCGCGGCGTCGATGGGGACGGACCCCCCGGGGCCGTCCCGTCCCTGGGCGTAGTAGGAGGGGTCGCCAAGCAGCGCCGCGTACACGCTGCGCGGCGCAATCGCCGTCCCCCGACTCCCTGCCTCACGTACCTGATCCTGTACGGCCGGCTCAGCTCGCCCCTGCGGCGCGATCACCGTCCCCCGACTCCCTGCCTCACCCCTCCCCCCCGCAGGGGGGAAGGGGCCGGGGGAGAGGGGCAACCCCCCGTCGCTCAGCCGCACGACCGACACCGGCAGCTTGCTCGCGGGGTCCGGGATCTCCCACCCGTCCAGCGCCCCCGACTCGAAGCCACCGTTCGAGATCAGACGCCGCACGGCGAAGACGTCGCTCGCATAGGTTGACCCCAGGCCGATCGCGTTGACGATCGTCTGCTGGTTAGCCTGACGGATCCGGACCGCCCCGCGCCATCGTCCGCCGCCGAATGGCCCGGCATTCGAGGGGACCACCGTGCCAGTCGTATCGACCAGCGAGATAGTGCCAGTGTATCCGGTCGCCACGTTGTCGAACTGGTCGTAGGCGGTGACGACGAGCGTGAACGGCACGTCGACGAGCTGGTCGCCGATCGGATCCAGGCCCAAACGCACGGCCGCGGCCGGGCTGATCGCCACCGGAAGTGTGCCGGTGACGATGGCGCCACTCGCCACGATCGTCTGGGAGCCGGACGTGCGCAGCGTGAAGTCGACGAAGGCGTGGCTGCCCTGATCGCCGGCCGTGAAGGTGTAGGGGCGGTCGGCAGGGTACGGGTTGTCGGCGCGCGCGTCGCCCATCGCGAAGCTGACCGGTCCGGTGAAGCCGGCCAGGATGTTCCCGTACGCGTCGCGCGCCGACAGCGTGAAGCCAAAGCGCGTGCCGGCGACGAGGCTCGCCGGGGCGCCCTCGAACTGGAAGCGGGCCAGCGGGCCCGGCGCGACGACGATCGGCCCGCTCGTCCCCTGTCGCCCGCTCCCCGCGTGGCCCACCGTCACCTGGTCGGTGCCAGCCCGGGTGAGCGTGACCGCCAGCGTGACGACCCCGCTGGTGAAGGCGGGCGTCTGCCGTGGCGTGGGCTCCCCCAGTTGGGCACCCAGACCGACGGCATCGCCGAAGGACGTGACGACGTTCCCAAACGCGTCCAGCGCCCGGACCGTCGTCGAGATCGGGACGCCCGCGGTCGCCGCGTTCGCGGTCTCGACCGCGAAGTGGTCCAGCGCGGCGGGCTGCACCGTGACCGGGTCCGATGGCGTGCTGACCAGGCCGTTGGTCACCGTGACACGTTGCGCGCCGGCGGTGCGCAGGCGGATACCGGCGATCGCCCTCATCCCCGCGTCGCCGGGCCCGAGCACTAGCGGCGCCGTCGACGAGTACGGGATACTCGCCCGGGGGTCAGTCGTGGTGAGCCAGAGGCCGCCGGCGAAGTCGGTCTTGACGTTGCCGCGCGCGTCCAGCGTGGTGACGGTGAAGCCCAGCTCCTCCCCCGCGGTGACGGCGGCCGGAGCACCGGTCAGCGCGAACCGATCGAGCGCGCCGGGTCGGACGGCGAAGGCGTTGCTCTGGACAGCCATCGCCGGCGCTTCGACCGCGAGCTGGAGGGTATCCAGACCGGTTCGGGCCAGGGTGACCGTGGCGGTAGCCACCCCGCCCACGAACGCCGTCGTCGCCAGGGGTTTCGCCGGATGTTCAGATCGGGCCATCAGCGCGCTGGTGAGGGTGGCCGAGCCGGTGAACGACGTGACCGTGTTGGAGTATGCGTCGCGCGCCCGGACGACGACGGCGAACGGGACGTCGACGGTCTGATCGGGCACCGGATCGAACGTGAGCCGGCCCACCGCGGCGGGATTGACCACGACCGTCGCGGCCGGTCCAGTCACCGCGCCGTTGGTCGCGACGATGGTCTCAGACCCGGCGGTCCGGAGACGGACGCCGTCGAAGGCTCGCCGCCCACCGTCGGACTCGGTCAGCGCGCACGGCGCTGTCGCCGTACACGGAAGCGCTGCCTGCGCATCAGACGACTCCAGGTAGACAGGACCGGAATAGTCGGTCCTCGGGTTGTCAGAGGCGTCGAGGGCGCGGATGGTCACCGCGAACGGCTCGTCGGCGACCCGAGTCGCCGGTGCGTCGTCGACGCGAAACTGGGCGAGCGGACCCGGCTCGATGATGAGGATGATCGCGTCGGCCGCGCCCGTCCCATCGGTCGCGACCAACTGCTGCGGGCCAGCGGTCCGCAGACGGAACCCGCTCCCCGCGAACGTGTGGACACCCGCATCGAGCTGCGTGAACGCGTAGGCCCCGGCGACGGTGTAGGGGAGGGTGGCCCGCGGATCGGATGAGAAGAAGAAGACCGGCCCGAGGTAGTCGGTCTTGACGTTCCCGTACGCATCGTACGCGGTGACCGTGACGTCGGCGGAGCCAAAATGCTCGCCGGCCACCACCGTCCCGCCTGGTCCGCCGCCGATCGCGAAGCGGTTCAAGCTGCCCGGCCGGACGGTGAACGATGCGCTGCTCCCCGACCGGCCGGTCGTCTCGTCTGTCGCCGTCAACTGGTCGCGGCCGGAGCGGGTGAGGGTGATGTTGAACGTCGCCGCCCCATCGACCAGCGGAGGGCTCAGCGTGGGGGAGATGTCTCCCAGCAGGCCAGTGAGACGGACGCGTCCGGCGTAGTCGGCGACGAGGTTACCGGCCTGGTCGCGAGCGCGGACGGTCACGGCGATGGGCACGCCGGCCGTCGCCGTCGGGATCGGCTCGAACTCGACGTGATCGAGCGCCGCCGGTCGAACCGTGATCGGCGCGCTCGTGGCCGACACTGTACCGTCGGTGACCGTGATCTGGTGGGTGCCGGCGGTCCAGAGCCGGAAGAGACTGCCATCGAACGTCCGGCGCCCCTGGTCGCCGGCGGTGAAGGCGTACCGGCTGGTCGCGGTATACGGCAGCGTAGCCAGCGGGTCGGTCGATGTGAAGTAGACGGCCCCGGCGAAGTCGGTCTTGCGGTTGGTGAAGCGATCGTACGCGATGACGACCACCGATTGGCTGCCGAACGCCTGTCCGGCCAGCGTTGGCGACAGCGGACCTCCCTCCATCACCAGAGCGCCGAGCGCGGCCGGCCGAACGGTGAACTGGTCGCTCTGGCCGCTCTTGCTGGTGGGGAGGTGAAACGTCGTGAGTCGGTCGAGCCCGGCTCGGACGAGGGTGATCGTCGTCGTGGCCACGCTGGCGTTGAACCCGGCCAGGGTCGGGTCGATGAGGCCGCGCTCGTTCGCCAGGATGGTCGAGCCGGTGAAGCCGTCGACGACGTTGCCATAGGCATCGCGCGCGCGAATCGTGATGGCGAAGGGAGCCCCCGCGGTCGGCTCGCCCATCCCATCCCGAATGGGATCGAACGTGAAGCGGTCGAGCGGCCCCGGCGTGATGGAGAGTTCGGCGGTGGGCGCGGCGATGACGCCGTCGGTCACGACGATGCGCTGGTTGCCCGCGGCCCTCAGCGTGAAGGTGTCGCCGCCAAAGATGTGTGCGCCCTGGTCCGCCTCGCCGAAGGAATACCGGCTGGTGGCCGTGTAGGGAAGGGTCGCCTGGGGGTCGGTCGACGTGAAGTAGATCGAGCCGCGGTAGTTGGTCTTCTGGTTGGCATAGGCGTCGAGCGCCACGACCGACAGGTCGTGCCCGGCCAGGTTGCTGCCGGCCGGGAGGGGGCCCGGCGAGGTCTGCGAGAGCGCGAACGCCGCCAGCGGGCCGGGCTGGACGACGAAGCTGGCGCTCGCGCCGCCGACGTTCTGGGCAAGGTTGAGGGTCACGAGCTGGACGGTCGCGGCTCGGGTCAGCGTGACGGGAACGGTCGCGACGCCGTCGACGAACGGGCCAATCGCGCTCGGCTCGATCGGCCCCTGGGTCACGGCCAGGGTGTTGGCCGAGGTGAAGCTGGTCACCGTGTTGTCGTAGCGGTCGCGGGCTCGGATTGTGACGGCAAAGGGGACGCCAGCCGTCTGCTTGGCGATCGGGTCGACCTGGAACCGGTACAGCTCCGCCGGTGACACCGCGAGGGGGACCGGGGCGAGAGCCAGGCTGCCGTTCGTCGCCGCCACCTGCTGTGGGCCGGCCGTCCGCAGGACCAGCCCGGAAAACGCGTGCACGCCCGCATCGCCGGGGACGAAGGTGTAGGGGCTCGTCGCGGTCGCCGGGAACGTCGCCTGGCTGTCCGTCGTCGAGGTGAAGAAAACTGGCCCCAGGTAGTCGGTCTTGGTGTTGCCGAACTCGTCGTACGCCGTCACCATCAGCCCGAACGAGTCGCCGGCCGTGACCGACGCTGGCGTCCCCGAGATGCCGAACCGGGCCAGGGGTCCGGGGTTGACGGTCGCCGCGAGCGTCCGGGTGATCGTGCCCGTGGTCGCGGTGAGCACCGTGCCGCCGGCGAGGCGCATCACCAGCCCCGCGAATGCCTTCGCGCCCTGGTCGTCCGCGACGAACTGGTATGGTGTGCCACTCGTATGGGGCAGCCTCGCCGATGGGTCGGTGGACAGGAAGTAGAGCGGGCCGAGGTAGTCCGTCTTCACGTTGCCATAGGGATCGTACAGCGAAACCGTGGCGGTGAAGCTCTGGCCGGCGGTCACCGTGGCCGGCACGCCGGCGATAGTCAGGTGATCGAGCGGGCCAGGACGGATGGTGATCGCTTCGCTCATCCCGGCGACTCGGCCGTCAGTCACCGTAAGCAGGCGAGAGCCGGCCGAGCGAAAGATGAACCCGGTCCCGTCGAAGACGCGAGACCCGTTGTCGCCGGCCGAGAACTGGTAAGGGCTGGACACGGTGAACGGGTAGGCGGCGCGCGGGTCGTTCGAGATGAAGTAGATCGCCCCGGTGTAGTCCGTCTTGACGTTGTCGTAGCGGTCGTAGGCGGTGACCGTCACCGCGCCGGTCGCGCCGAAGCCATCGCCGGCGGTGAGCGGGCCCATCGGCCCGCCCGTGATGACCAGCGCTTCGAGGTCGCCGGGCCGAACCGGGTAGTCGACGCTCGCCGTGGTCAGGCCCGAGGACGAGGCCAGGATCGTCTGCGTCCCGGCCTTGACGTGGGCGAGCGAGAACCTGCCCTGGCCAGAGCCAAGGTCCACGATCGTCGGGTAGGCCGCTCGCGAGTCGTTCGGGATGCTGATGGTGACGGACGAGGAGTTGGACAGGTCGATCGTGTCCGTGTCATCCACGGCGTAGACACTGACCTCGAACAACTGGCCGGCGACCTGGGGCGTGGGCGTGCCGCTGATGGGCGATCCGGAGGTGAACGTCTGCCCAGGCAGCTTGACGACGAGCCGGGTTGCCGGCGCGGCGGCCAGACGAGGGGCCTGGGCCGGCCGGGGATCACGGAGGAACGGAGCCTGTCCTGAGCGCAGCGAAGGGTGGGCCAGGGCGCCGGCGGTCGCGACCGGCGCAACCGTCCGCAATCCGACGGTCACCAGTAGCGCCCACCCGGCTATCCCCCCGACCATCGCGATGACGACTCGCCGCCACACCGACCCACCTACCCGTCAGTGACCGTTGGGTTGGCTGCGAGTATATCCTCTTTGACGTTATTTTGCAGTTGGAATCTCCCGTAGGAGCGGGCAGGCCTCGAGGGTGGGGTGGATCCCCGCGTCTGCGAATTGCTGTAGGGGCTGAGGTGTCGACGAACACCGCCACTACAGGTAAGCCTCCTCAAGGTACTTGTCGTGGCTGACGGAAACGTCCGAAAGACCGGACCGATAGCGGCCCACGATCTCCAGAGCCCGGCGCCACTTCTCCTTCTCGGCGCGCTCCTACAGCAATCGCTCTACGGACTGGCGAATCAGCTCAGCCATCGACAGCCCACGCTCCGCTGCCAGCTCTTTCAGAGCTCGAGCCCGCTCCTCGGTCAACTGGATCTGCGTGCGAACCATTGGCAAGTGCCCTCATTCCATCGCATACACGTAGCGCCGACAGAATGATAACATATCTCTACCCACAGCGGGGGCACGGTAATGCGGTACAGCGGTACAATGGAGCAGGAAGCAGTGACATCGAGCAAGTGGGTGACCTAGGTCCGCCCCTGGCTCAATACTGCTACGCACTGCTGTAGCGCACTACTCCAATAGACCGTGGATCAGGAACAGCCATGGTGAAGGCGGATTCCGATGCCCACGACCTCAACCTTCGCCAGTTGCGGGAAGAGGCGCTGGAGTCGCTCTTTGTCGCCACGGGTATCGCGGGCTTCTCCCTGATCCTTCTGGGGCTCCAGTTCCCGCAGCATCGGCAGATCGGGTCGCTGGGGATCCTGGTGATGCTCGTCCCGTTTCTCGCCCACCGGCTCCTGGCTCGTCACTACCTGGCGGACGCCTGGCTGCTGGTGGGCACCTGGCTGGTGTTTGGGCTGGCCCTCACCTACTGGCTACCGGCTACGCCGGCCGTGTTCCTTCTGGCGCTGCCCGTGGCCCTGGCGGGGCTATTCGTCGGCGCGGGGGCCGGCTCCCTGACCGGCGTGAGCGCCACGCTGGCGGCGATCGCTGTCGCTCCCGCGGGCGATGGCGTCATCCCGCCGTGGAACGAGGTGCTCGCCGCCACGGTGATCTGGGGTGTCTTCGTCCTGGTCTGGCTGTCGTCGCGTCCCCTGGAGGCGTCTGTCCGCTGGTCCTGGCGGCACTGTGACCAGGCGCGCCAGCAACTGGACCAGGCGCGCGACACGCAGGCCGAGCTCAAGCAGGCCGTCAAGGACCTGGCGGACGCCAGCGTGCAGATGGCGCGCCTGAACGATCTCCTGAGCGCGGCCCGCCGAGCGGCGGAGGATGCCGAGCGAGCCAAGGCCGAGTTCGCCGCCAACGTCAGCCACGAGCTGCGCACGCCCCTGAACATGATCCTCGGCTTCGCCGAGATGATCGTCGATGCGCCCCGCTCCTACGGCGACCGGCTGCCGCCGGCCCTCCTCGCCGATGTGGCCGCCATCCACCGCAACAGCCAGCACCTGGCGAGCCTGATCAACGACGTGCTGGACATCAGTCAGGTGGAGGCTCAGCGCATGTCGCTAATCCGGGAGTGGAACCCCCTGGCCGACGTCGTGGAGGCGGCCGTGCTGGCCGTGCAGCCCCTCTTCGAGTCGCGAGGGCTCTCCCTGGACGTCGCGGTACCAGCCAGTCTGCCGCTGGTCTACTGCGACCGAACGCGCATCCGGCAGGTGCTGCTCAATCTGCTGAACAACGCCGCTCGCTTCACCGAGACCGGTGGCGTGACGATCGAGGCCCGCCCGGACGAAGAGCGGGTTGTGGTCACGGTGACCGATACGGGCCCGGGCATCGCGGAGACCGACCTGCCCAAGCTCTTCGAGCCGTTTCGGCAGCTCGACGGTTCGGTGCGGCGGCGGCAGGGCGGCAGTGGGTTGGGGCTGAACATCAGCCGCCGCTTCGTGGAGCTGCACGGCGGGCAGATGGGGGTGCGGAGCCGGTTGGGGGCGGGGTCCAGCTTCTGGTTCAGCCTGCCCCTCGCCGCGCCAAGCCCCGACGCGGCCAGCGTCGCGCGCTGGCTACCCACGGAATGGGAGCCCCGGCGACACGCGCGGCTGGCCTCCCGGCTGCAACTGGTGCCGCGCCTGGTCGTGCTCGAGCCGCGGGACGTGCTGCGAGGGGCAATCCGACGCTATCTGGATGGCGTGGAGGTCGAAGCGGCAGCCACTCCCGCCTCGGCGCGGGCGCTCCTCGCCACGGCGCCCGCCCAGGCGCTTCTGATCCGCGGCGAGTCGCCCGAGCAGGCCGCGGCCTGGGTCGACGAGATGCACGACGCTCCCTACGCCACCCCGATGGTTGCCTGCGCCCTGCCCGCGCCAGGGACTGACGGTGGCCTGGGCGTGGCCGGCTATCTGACCAAGCCCATCACGCGGCCCCAACTGCTGCGGGCCATCGAGGCGATCACGGTCCCGGTGCGCTCCATCCTGCTGGCCGACGACGATCCGGAGGCGCTCCAGCTCTTCGGGCGCATCCTCTCGACTTCACCGCGGCGCTACCGCGTCCTCCAGGCCTCGAGTGGACCGGAGGTGCTGGAGCTCCTGCGCGCCCGCCGGCCGGATCTGCTCCTTCTGGACCTGGTCATGCCGGGGATGGACGGCTTCGCCGTGCTGGCCGAGAAGGGCCGCGATGGCGATCTGAAGGACATTCCGGTCCTGATCCTCTCGGCCCGCGATCCCAGTGGGCAGCCGATCGTCGCGCCGTCCTTCTCCGCCACGCGCAGCGGCGGCCTCTCGCTGCCGGACCTGCTGCGCTGCGCCATCGCCCTCAGCGAGGTCCTGGCGGTGCCTCGCCCAGCGCCCGGTCCAGCGCCGCCAGCAGCGCCTGGCGCGTGACCGGCTTGGGAGGAAGTCTCAGGGGAGGACGAGACTGCGCCAGGCGTCTATCTGCCCTGGGTCCAGACGTCTGTAGATGGGTACATTGGCGTCAAGAAAGGCCGCCGGGCCCATGCGCATCCTCCAATTGCCGGCTCAAGATCGGAGGGTCGGGGACGTCCTCTGTCTCCAATCGGGCCAGCTCCTGAGCCGCTCGCCTTCGGCGAGCCCGGAGCGTGTCTTCGTAGGCCCGGTCGATCAGGCGGCGTACCGTCTCGGACACAGGAGCGCCCTGCTCCGCCGCCAACTCCATCAGCTTCTGGCGGTGCTCACGGTCCAGTCGCACGTCCAGGCGTTCGGTTCTCATGGCGATCAGCTCCCTACGTACATCATTGTACGGGGAATCCACGCCGTACACAAGCCGGGGATGATCCTCAGCGAGGCGCTGGCGGTGCCGCGCCCAGCGCCCGGTCCAGCGCCGTGAGCAGCGCCTGGCGCGTGACCGGCTTGGGCAGGAACCCGGTGGCGCCGAGCGCCAGGGCCAGCTCACGTTCGGGCAAGATCGTGCAGACGACGATGGGGAGGGCGCCGGTCAGCGGGTGCTGGCGGAGCCGCCCCAGGATCTCCCAGCCGTCGACGCCGGGGATCATGACGTCGAGGACGACGACCCGGGGCCGGCGCTCGGCGACGACGTCGAAGAGTCGGTCGGCGTTCGGCTGGCAGTGGAGCCGGAAGCGGGTGCCGGAGACGTAGCGCCCGAAGAGCTGGGCAAAGTCGGCGTTGTCGTCGATCAAGAGGACGTCCACGGCTTCGGCGGCTGGCACCACCAGCGTCAGCGAGAACGTCGCCGCCTCCTCGGCACAGGCGAGGCCGCCACCCTCGATCTCGAGCAGGGCACGAGCGGCGGCGAGGCTCGCGGCCGCGTCGCTGGACTCGGCGGCCAGCGCGCCCTGGCCGACCGCCGAGACCCTGAGCCGCACCTGGCGGTCTTCCTGCTCGGCCGCGAACCGCACCCTCCCTCCGGGGGCGCGGCGGATCGCGCAGGTCGCGGCGCTGACGATGGCCTGCCGGAGCGCAGCGGGGTGGACGGCGGCCGGGCCGAGTGGCGGCAGGGGCGGCGTCTCCAGCCGGGTGTCCCGCGCGGTCGCGAGCGGCGCCACCAGGTGCAGCGCGGCCCCCAGCGCCTCGGCCACCACCGCCGTTTCGCCCTGGCTCGCCGCCCTCAGCCAGGCCAGCTCGTCTTCCAGGCGCCCCGCCACCTCGTCGCCCCGTCGCGCCGTAACCCCCTCTCCCAGTATTGGGACCGGCTCAGGAACGGCAGGCAGGGGGTGAGGGCCGTCTCCCGCGGGCGGCGCGCTGGGGGCGCCATACTGCTGGTAGAGCAGATCGGCCAGCGCCTCCACCGCGACCCGTTGCTCGCGCCGGACGTGGCGTACGCCAACGCCCAACTGGTGCGCCGTCTGCTCCTGGTCGAGCTGCTGGACGTAGCGGCAGGTGAGGACTCGGTAGACCCGCCAGGTCCGGCTATCGACCGGCACCGTCGGCGCCGGCTTCAGCGCCTCGACGGCTCCGACGAGCGCTTCGCGCAGCGCGGCCTGGGGGTTGGCCCGGTCGCTCAGGCCAAAGGGTCCCAGCAGCGAGTGGGCGCGCAGGACGTCGGGATCATACAGGTGGGCCAGGGCGTGGCGCACCTGGCGCGCGAAGGGTGGCGGGGCTGGCACGTCCTCTCCATGTCCTGTTTATAGCCTGTTCCTGGTCAAAAATGCTACCCACGGGCGGGAGATCGTCGTATACTGCGCGGCATAGGGCATCTTAGCATGCGGGTGCCACCGCGACAACAGAGTAGGTATCAGGAAGTTTTTGATGGTTTTGGGGACACCCCAAACCCCGCCAGGACGGGCTCCGCCCTTCCTGGACCTTCCCGGGACACGGTCGGTATCAGGAAGCTGACGATGGTTTTGGGGACACCCCAAACCCCGCCAGGACGGGCTCCGCCCTTCCTGGACCTTCCCGGGACGCAGGTGAACTTTCCGAGACCTACTTACACGGTGCTCCCCGGATCAGCATAGG
This sequence comes from Chloroflexota bacterium, assembly GCA_016190465.1. Classification (GTDB taxonomy): domain Bacteria; phylum Chloroflexota; class UBA6077; order FW602-bin22; family JACPQP01; genus JACPQP01. Next base: position 11,599 of record JACPQP010000403.1, on the reverse strand, counting down.
GGTTCGCGGCCAGTGGCGTCAACCCGCTCGGGCAGCTAAGCTACCGCTGGCTTGTGGCCGGCGGGCGAGGGATGTATCATGCGAGGAGATGAGGTTTCCTGTTCAGGCGCGGCGCCAGTAATGATCCGGGGGTAGAGAAGAGGTTGAGATTGGCGATCACGCGATGGGGAGGCGATCCCCGATGACCTCTCCTCGCCGGGGCCTGACCCCGACCGGCATCACCCGCGGCCTCACCTCCTACGGCGACGCCGGCCTCAGCGCGTTCATCCGCCGGGCCTTTACCAAGGGCATGGGCTTTACCGACGAGGACATGGCCCGCCCGGTCATCGGCATCTGCAATACCTTCAGCGAGTTCAACAACTGCCACAGCCACTTCCGGGGGCTGGCCGAGGCGGTCAAGCGCGGCGTCTGGCAGGCGGGGGGCTTCCCGCTGGAGTTCCCGACGATCTCGCTGGGCGAACTCTTCCTCAGCCCGACCAGCATGCTGCTGCGCAACCTGGCGGCGATGGACGCCGAAGAGATGATCCGGGCCCAGCCGATGGACGGCGTGGTGCTGATGTGTGGCTGCGACAAGACGGTGCCGGCCCACCTGATGGCCGCCGCCAGCGCCGACGTCCCGGCCATCGTCCTTACGGGTGGCCCGATGCTGAACGGCCGCTACGAGGGCCGCGACCTGGGCGCCTGCACCGACTGCCGGCGGGTCTGGGCCGAGTATCGGGCCGGCACGATCGACGAGCAGACGGTGGACGCCATCGAGGAGGCTCTCTGCCGCAGCGCCGGCACCTGCATGTCGATGGGGACCGCCAGCACGATGGCGGCGATCGTCGAGGCGCTGGGGATGTCGCTCCCCGGGTGTGCGGCCATCCCGGCGGTGGACGCCCGCCGCCTCCAGCTCGCCGAGCGGACGGGAAGGCAGATCGTCGAGGTGGCGCGGCAGGGCATTCGGCCCTCCCGGGTGATGACCGCCGCCGCCTTGGCGAACGCGATCCGGGTCTGTATGGCGCTCGGCGGGTCGACCAACGCGGTGGTCCATCTCGTCGCCGTGGCCGGGCGGCTGGGCATCGACCTGCCGCTGGCGCTGTTCGACGAGCTCAGCCGGGCGACGCCGCTGCTGGCGAACGTGAAGCCCTCCGGCGCCTACCAGATGGAGAACCTCTTCGAGGCCGGGGGCATCCCGGCGGTGATGAAGGAGCTGGAGCCGCTGCTCGACCTCGACCAGCTCACCGTCACCGGGTGGACCATCGGCGAGTACCTGGCCGGGGTGGCGAAGGCCGAGCGCTGGCGGGAGATCATCGCCCCGCTGGAGCGGCCGTTGCACCCCGAGGGCGGGCTGGCGATCCTCCGGGGCAACCTGGCGCCAGACGGCGCGGTGATCAAGCAGAGCGCCGCCTCGCCCAACCTGCTTCGTCACACCGGCCGGGCGGTGGTCTTCTCGTCGCTGGCCGACCTGGCGCGAGTGGACGACCCGGATCTCGACATCACGGCCGACGACGTGATGGTGCTGCAAAACGCCGGGCCGGTCGGCGGGCCGGGGATGCCGGAGGCGGGGATGCTGCCGATCCCGAAGAAGCTGCTGGCGCAGGGCATCCGCGACGTCGTCCGCATCTCGGACGCCCGGATGAGCGGGACGGCCTTCGGGACGGTGGTGCTGCACGTCGCGCCGGAGGCGGCGGTGGGCGGGCCGCTGGCGCTGGTGCGGACGGGCGATCGGATCGCGCTGGATGTGCCGGCCCGGCGGCTGGATCTGCTGGTGGACGAGGCGGAGCTGGCTCAGCGCCGGGCGGAGTGGCGTCCCCCGGCCAGCCCGTTCACCCGGGGCTACGGCCGCCTGTTCGTGGAGCACGTCCTCCAGGCGGATCGCGGCTGCGACTTCGACTTTCTGACGAGGAGCGGGCGATAGGGGGACGGACCTCACCCCCTGGCCCCCTCTCCGACGCGGAGAGGGGGATGGCCCTCACCCCCTGCCCCCTCTCCCAATACTGGGCGAGGGGGTTACGAGGGGCGGACCTCACCCGCCTGGCCGCCTCTCCGTCAACGGCGAGGGGGGATGGCCCTCACCCCCTGCCCCCTCTCCCAATACTGGGCGAGGGGGTTACGGGACGAGGGTTTGGGCCGCGGAGGGCGCGAAAGGGGCGAGGGATGCGGAAGGGGGGCGTGCGCTTCGCGGCGGCTCAGGGCGATGCGCGAGTCGAGAGGTGGCGCCGGGATTGGGGACGAAGCTGATGCAGAATGATGAGCCGCGCCGGGGGCGCTGGCGGCTATCGGCGTAGCGTGATAGTATCCAGTTGAACGGATAGTCACGAGGTGTGCCGATGGTTGCCGAGTCGATCGACCTGCCCGGAGCGCGGCTGCGGGTATCGATGTGTCTGGAAGAGGCGCGCCAGCGCCGGGGCATCCGGTCGTGGGCCGAGGTGGCCCGCCGGTCGGGTTTGCGCCCGACTACCCTCTCGCAGCTCGTCAACGGCAAGATCCACCTGAGCGACGTACGGATGGGGACGCTCGTCCGGCTGTGCGCGGCGCTCGACACCAGCCTGGACGAGCTGGTGCGGATCGAGTCGGCCGAGCCGCACCTGCACCCCCGGGCCGACCGGCCGCTGCGGGACGATGAGTTCGCCGCGTTGGTGGCCCGGGCAGTTTCCGCCCCCCTGCCCGACGATTGGCAGGGGCCGACCGACGTAGACCTCGACGACGCGACGGCGACATCGACCGCTGATCTGGCGGCGCGCTTTCGCGGCCAGGGTAGTCTCCAACGTTTCGGACTCGGCTGATGGGCGCGCCGTTCTACGAGGCCGCGGCGCTCGATGGCCGGATCGGGCGGGGTGATGTCGCCTTCCTCTACCTGCCGCAGACCCGCGTGGTCGGCGAGGTTGCTCCGCCTCTGGCTGCGCCGAGCCGTCGCACCAACGTACCGGCCTATGCGGGCGCCTTCAGCCTCCTGGATCCGGCGCAGATGCCGACGGCCGAGGTCCGCGTCTGGCCCGCGCTCGCGGTCGTCGTGATGGACTCCTGTGAGCTCGATCGGTTCTTCAACCAGGGACGCGACTCCCGTCAGTGGGACTCGCGGGTGGCGGTCGCGCCGATCATCTTTGAGTCGCAGTATCCCCACGGCCCATGGGACCGGATGGCCGAGGGCCGTGCTCCGCTCTACGCCTTCTCCCTGGAGCCACTTCCGCCCGGGATCGTCGGCGAGGCCCACTGGCCGCGCGCCTTCGTGGATCTGCGCGGGACGACGCTGGTCAGTCGCCAGCACGTCCAGCCGAACCGGAAGCTCCGGCTGGGGCGAGAGGCCGCCGACGCGCTCGCCTACCGGGTCCTGGAGTTCTGGTACCTGCGGGAGGTCGCTCGCCACCGCGACCTCGACGCGCGGCGTGGGCAGCGCATCGCGGACATCGTGCCCGTCCAGGCCGGCGCCGACTACGTCGAAGTGCGTGTCACCTTCGAGGACGCCGACCCGTTGCGCCTCATCTGTCGCACGGACCGGTGAGCGAGGTCGAGTTCGCCGGGGACCCCCGGCGCCGCCTCTTCCTCTGCGTCGGGGGACGGACCTCACCCCCTGCCCCCTCTCCGACGCGGAGAGGGGGGACGAGAGGGGCGAAAGACGCGAAAGGGGAGGCGACGGGGCGGGGGCAATAGGGCCTTGCGCTACAATCTGGTAGACTCATATGTAGCGATTCAGGTGGATGCGCCGGGGGTATCTTGGCATAATAAGGGTGCGATGATGTCTACCACGACTGTACGCATCAGCGAAGCGGCGCGCGAGACGCTGCGCGCGCTGGCTGCACAGATGGGCGAGCCGATGCAGCGAGTCCTGGAGAAGGCCATCGAGGAGTACCGGCGGCGCCAGTTCTTCGAAGAGGTGAACGCCGCCTACGCAGCGCTCCGGAGCGACCCGGAGGCGTGGGAGGAGGAGCTGGCGGAGCGGCGGCTTCTGGAGGGGACGCTGACCGACGACCTGGAGGCGCGATGATTCGCCGTGGTCCCTTGCGCGGCGAGATCTGGTTGATCGACTTCAACCCGATCCGTGGGCGTGAGCAGGCGGGTACTCGACCGGGGATGGTGGTGTCGGTGGATCTCTTCAACCGAGGTCCAGCTGGCCTAGTCGTCGTTCTCCCGCTGACGACCCGTCCAAAGGGGGTCCCGTTGCACGTCGAAGTCAACGCGCCAGAGGGCAGCCTGCGCGAACGGAGTTTCATCAAGTGCGAGGACGTTCGCTCGGTGAGCACCGAGCGGCTGATCGAAAGGTGGGGCGCGGTCGGGGCGTCGACCGTTCTGTTGGTGGAAGACCGGCTGCGGCTGCTGCTCGGGCTGTGATGCGGGCCATCGGCGGACCGCGGCTGCGACCTCGACTTTCTGACGAGGAGCGAGCGGTAGGGGACGGCCCTCACCCCTGGCCGCCGTTCCTGAGCCGGTCCCGCGGGGAGAGGGGGAGGCGCTCACCCCCTGCCCCCTGTTTGCGATACCTCGCGATCAGAACGCCGGGCACCTCTCGCCAGATGGGACTGCGCTGGGCATAGCTTCCTGATGCGGCGTTCGGCATTGCGCCGACGCTTGTACTCCAGGAGGTCCGTGAGGCGCACCGGCCGGTGCTTGCCGGTCTTCGCGAACGGGATCTTGCCCGCCTCGAGCAGCCTCACGAGGTAAGGGCGGGAAACGTTCAGGATGTCCGCCGCCTGCTGGGTGGTCAGATCCTTCTCTCGATGGACGAGCGACACCGTTTCCCCGCGAGCCAGAAGCGAGACGGCCTGCCGGAGGAGCCGACCGACCGAAGTGGGTAGCTCCGCGGTCTCGCCTGATGGTCCAACGACCCGGCAGATGCGACCGTCCTGGCTAGTCATCAAGCGTTCGAGCGCGGTAAGTGCCGCTCGCTCGTCTTCCGAAGCCACGATCGGCTCGGGATCCAGAACAGGTGAGGCCTGTCTATGCTACACTCGCTCTGGGGAAGCGCTGGCCTGCCGTCAGCGAACGGCGAGAGTGGGCTGGCTGCCAACGGATTCCCTCGCCGCGCTCGGGACGAGCGGATTGAACGGATGAGGGCGTGCAAGGAGGTGCCGCGCGATGGCAGTTCAAGTGGCCAACCAGCCGGTCCGCCCATGGTGGGTCCGGACCGGGGCGCCGTGGACGGGCGAGATCTTCCGCCGCATGATCCTGGAGCCGGATGACCCCGAGGAGATGCGGGTGCAGGCCATCCGCGCGGGGATGCTGCCGCGATTCCGGGATGGCCGGCGCCGACTCTCGATGGCGAAGGCGCGGATCGTCACCCGGTCGTATCAGGAGACCGAGGGGATGCACCCGGCGATCCGCCGCGCGCTGGCCATGCAGCGGGTGTTCCGGGAGGTCCCCCTCGACCTGGTGCCGGGTCAGTTGCTGATGGGCACGGCCTCTAGCGGGCCTCACCTGGTCGACCTCAGCCCCGAGTTCCTCCGCATCCAGCGGCGCAGCCTGCTGGAGGGTGGAGAGATCGCCTCGCCGCTGGAGGGAGCCGAGCAACGGTACATCGTCGCGCCCGAGGACCGGCAGCTCTTCGAGGAGGGGATCTGGCCCTACTGGCGGACCCGCGCCCGGTTCGCCTATGTCGTCGAGGAGGTCCGGCGGCACTACCCCGAGGTGTGGCAGTTCGTCCTGCACGGCGACTGCTTCGAGGCCCAGATACTGCTCGGCGGCGCCCTGCACCACACCATCCAGGACTACGCCTCGATCCTGGCGAAGGGCCTCCGGGGCATCCAGGCGGAGATCCGAGGGCACAGAGCGGAGCTGAGCTTCACCCGTCCAACCGGTCTGGCCGAGTTCGAGCGGCGCGACCAGTACGAGGCGATGCTGATCGCCGCCGACGGGATGATCGCCTACGCCGAGCGCAACGCCGACCTGGCCGAGCGACTGGCCGCGGCCGAGCCCGACCCCGAGCGGGCGGCCGAGTTGCGCGAGCTAGCCCGGGTCTGTCGGAAGGTGCCGGCCGAGCCGGCCGAGAGCTGGTGGGAGGCGCTCCAGGCGTTCCACTTCCTGCGGGCAGGCACCGCGCTGGTCGAGGCGGGCGACTCGCACTCGGCGGGCCGCTTCGACCAGTGGATGCTTCCCTACCTGCGGCGCGATCTGGCGGCCGGACGCATCACCCGGAAGCGGGCCCAGGAGCTGCTCGAGTGCCTCTTCCTCAAATGGAACGAGACCAACCACTTCGGGCAGAGCGAGATCAACCTGGGGGTGAGCAACAACGACAAGATCAACCTGGGCGGCATCGACGAGCACGGGCGCGACTGCACCAACGAGCTGTCCGCGATGCTCCTGGAGGCGCACGCCCACGTCCATCTGAACGACCCCAACCTGGCCGTGCGGCTGCACCGGAACACGCCCGACGACTTCCTCCGGCAGTCGCTGGAGGTCGTTCGCCTGGGCGGCGGACTGCCGATCCTCATCAGCGACGAGGCCATCGTGAACAGCCTCGTGGCCCGCTGCGGGGTTGCCCTGGAGCACGCCCGCCACTACGGCGACGTCGGGTGCCAGGAGAACGTGACTGACCCGAACCTCACCGGCGCCGACGCCAATGGCCGGACCAACGCGGGCTGGTTCAACATCCCCAAGCCCATCGAGCTGGCCCTTTACGGGGGTGTAAATCCCCTTAACGGTCGGCAGGTCGGTCCCCGGACGGGCGACCCGCGCGGCTTTGCCTCGATGGAGCAGCTCGTCGCGGCGGTCCGGGCGCAGCTCGAATACGCCGTCCGGATGAACGTGGTCCTCAACAACGTCAGCGACTTCGTCTTCACCCGCTACTTTCCCTGCGTCTTCCACAACCTGATGCACCCGGGCCCGCGCCGGACGGGGATCGACATCAACGCGGGCGGCTGCATGTACAACTGGACGGGCACGCTGGCGGTGGGGATGGCCAATGCCGGGGACGCACTGGCGGCGATCGACCATCTGGTCTACCGGACCGGCCAGGTGACCTTCGACGAGCTGCGGTCGGCGCTGGCGCGGGACTGGGAGGGCGCCGAGGACCTGCGGCGCCGGTGCATCGTCGCCCCCAAGTACGGCTGCGACGACGAGTACGCCGATGGCTGGGCGAAGACGATGCTCGACATGCTGTTCGACGCCTTCGAGCAGTATCGCACGCCACGCGGGGGGCGCTTCGTGGCCGGCCTCATCAGCATGGGGTCCTACGTCACGCTGGGCCGGCGGGTCGGGGCCACGCCTGATGGCCGCCGCGCTGGCGAGCGGCTGGCGGATGCGACCAGCCCATCGATCTACGCTCCGGCGGCCGGGCCGACGGCCACGCACCGCTCGGCGGCGCGGGCCATCGATACCAGCCGGACGCCCAACGGCGTCACCTTCAACCAGCGGTTCAACGCCACGTCGATCACGACGGCGCGCGAGCTGAGCAAGTGGGCCGACCTGGTGCGGGAGTACGTGGACGCCGGCGGGCAGGAGGCGCAGTACACGGTGGTGGACCGGGCGACCCTCCGCCGCGCCCAGGAGCACCCGGAGGAGTACCGCGACCTCGTCGTGCGCGTCGGCGGCTACAGCGCGGTGTTCGTCGAGCTGAGCCGGGAGCTTCAGGAGACCATCATCGCTCGGACGGAGCAGGAGTTCTAAGGAGTCGTCAGTCATCAGTGATCAGTGGTCAGCGGCACCGGACGGCCAGGGGACGTCCGCTGGCTGGCGGCTGATCGCCGATCGCTGATCTTCACGGAGCAGCAGTGTTGACCGGCCTGATGTTCGATGTCCAGCGATACTCTCTGCACGACGGCCCGGGCATCCGGACGGTCGTGTTTCTGAAGGGGTGTCCGCTACGGTGCCTCTGGTGCTGCAACCCGGAGTCGCAGCGCCCGGAGCCGGAGATCGAGTTCCGCGAGAGCCACTGCCAGCAGAGCGGCCGGTGCACCGAGGTGTGTCCGGTCGGGGCGGTCTCTCCCCTCTCCTCCGCGAGCCCTCACCCCAGCCCTCTCCCAGAGGGGTCACTCCCCCTTCCCCCGCCCACCGTTCCCTTCGCTGCGCTCCGGGCAGGCGCTGAGTTGGGCCCTATCAGGGGGGAGGCCGCCCCTCTCTCCTGGTGGGAGAGGGGGGCAGACCTCTCTCCCGGCCTCTCCCCGACGCGGGGAGAGGTGAGGAAGATCGACCACGAGCGCTGCGGGCGGCTGGGGAAGGTCTGCGGCCGGTGTGTGGAGGCGTGCCCCAATGGGGCGCTGCGGGTGGTGGGGCAGACCCGCACGGTGGACGAGGTAGTGGCCGCGGCGCTGCGCGACGCGGCCTACTATCGGCGCTCGGGCGGTGGGGTGACGCTCTCGGGCGGCGAGCCGCTGGCCCAGCCCGTCTTCGCCCGGGAGCTGCTGCGGGCCCTGCACGACCGCAACGTGCATACCGCCGTCGAGACCACGGGCTGCGTCAGTTGGCCGCTGCTGGAGGCCATCCTCCCGTACACCGATCTCTTCCTCTATGACATCAAGCATCTGGACAGCGCGACGCACCGGCGCCTCACGGGGGTCTCCAACCAGACCATCCGGGACAACGCCCGCCGGCTGGCCGAGGCCGGCGCGGCGATGATCCTGCGCGTCCCGCTGATCCCCGGCCACAACGCCCACGACGACCACCTTCGGGCGGTGGCGGACTTCGCGGCCTCGCTCGTGGCCGCCGCGGGGGTTGACGCGTCGCCCGGTCGCGGGGTCGTCGAGGTCCATCTGATGCCCTTCCACCAGCTCGGGAAGGACAAGTATCGGCGACTGGGCCGAACCTACGCCCTGGGCGATCTGCCTGGCCTGCGCGAGGCGCCGGATGGCTCCGAACGGATCCGCCGGGCGCGCGAGATCGTGGCGGGGTGTGGCCGGCCGGTGCTGATCGGGGGGTAGGGGGATCCGGCGACGGGGGTGGGGCTTGGACCACGAAAGGCGCGAAACGAGCGAAAGACGCGAAAGGGCGACGGGGGGATGCGGAGCGAGCGGGTGGCTGTGGCCGCCGGTGGGTGTTACCAGTGACACAGATCCGGCTATAATTGTAATTACAGTAACACCGGGGCGGAGGACCAGGTGAACGAAGAGGGGCACCGGTGGGCGCTGGAGGAACTACGCGCCTCGCGGGCGGCGCTTGACCCGGCGGCAGACATTCGGCTGTACACGGAGGCGACGCACGGTATGGCGATCCACGCCATCGCCGCGGGCTTCTGGCGGCACTGTGGCCTGGACCAGGACCAGCACCAGGGCTTCGCGCGGTTGCTCCGGGAGTACGGAAACGCCGAGATCGCCCGGGCATTTGTGGACCTGGAGCAGATTCGCACCGGGCGATGGTATGGGAGGCTCGGGAATGGTGACACAGCACGTCGGCTCGACGAGCTTCTGGCAGCGATTGAGGCGTGGTCCGTGGGGTAAACCAGTCACCGACCGAATCGAGGAAGCGCTCGACCGCATTGTGCGGCGGCTGCGCGCCGACGACGCGGTGGCGGCCATCGTGGTCTTCGGGTCGTACGCCCGGGGGGACTTTGGTCGGAAGAGCGACCTGGACCTGCTGTTTCTCCTGCGTTCCCTGGAGGACAGCGACCGGATCGAGGCGGAGCGCCGGGTTGTGGCCGCAGTGGTGGAGATGGAGGGCCTGCTCCGTCTGCCTGTGCACATAGCCCCGCTGATCGCCGAGGCGCGCTGCCCCGAGGCGCTGGGCCCGGCCCTTCTGCACGAGGTGTGGACCGACGGCATCGTCCTCTACGGGGAGGCCGCCCTCCTGGCCGGGCTGCAACCCGGCGGCCTGGCGCCGTGGTCCGTGGTGCGGTTTTCGCTCCAGGGCGCAGCGCCCCGGGAGCGGGTGCGTCTGGCGCGGCGACTCCACGGCTCTAACCGGCGCCCCGGGATCATCCGTCTGCCCGGCCTTGACCTCGCTCGGGGAGCGGCGCTGGTGCCCGCCGAGCAGGCGCGCGCGGTCCAGTCGGCGTTGGACGACGCCGGCGCCTCCTACGCGATCATCCCGGTCTGGCGCGAGGTGTGAGCAGAGGTACGGGGGCGACGCGGTGACGGGGCGACGGGGGGACGGTCTGGACCACGAAAGGCGCGAAACGAGCGAAAGACGCGAAAGGGAGACGTGGGGCTTACCACAAAGACACAAAGAGCACGAAGGGGCTTGCGACAGGGTCATCTCTTCGTGTCCTTCGTGTCTTTGTGGTGAGCCACGTGCCCCCGTCGCCCCGTCGCTCCTCCTCGCCCTGGTCTTTGCCGTCGGCGCGGTCGGAGGTCCGGCGCGCGGGCTGCTGCCGGTCTACGTGGAGTCGGAGTTGCGGCTGCCGCCGTCGTTCAGCTCGGCGCTGCTGGTGCTGCTGCTGGCCGGAAGCGGCGCGTTCGCGCTGCTGGGGGGCGCGCTGGCCGACCGCCTCGGCGAAAAGCGGACGATGGTCGCCGGGCTGACCTGGGTCCTCCTGGCGGCGGCCCTCTTTCTCACGCGCGAGCCGCGGGCGTTGCTCGTGGTGGCGCTCGTGGCGGGGCTGATCGACGGGCTGCACGTGATCGGCGCCCAGGCCTATCTGGTGGCCGCGACGGCCCGCTCCTCTCTCGGGATCACCTCGGCGCTCTTCTTTCTGGGTGGAACCGCCGGCACGGCGCTGGGCAGCCTGGGCGCGGGCCTGATCGTCGAGCGCGGCGGGTTCGGCGCCTATGGCAGCGTGGTGGCGCTGGCGGGTCTGGCGCTCCTCGGCGCGGCCGCACGGGTCCTACCGGACGCTCGGCGTGTCTCGCCCGTGGACGTGAGGAGAGACGTGGGGAGGGGCGACAGGGCGCCGTCCGGCGACGGGGGGACGGGGCGACGGGGCGACGGGGCGAAGCCGGCCCCGGACGCCCCGTCGCCGACACGCCCCGTCCCCCCGTCAACCACGTCGCCCCAAGGTCACGGGTTCACGCGCCTGCTCGCGCGGCGCGACTTCCTGCTGGTCGCGGGGCTGCGGTTTCTCCCGACCTGCTACTGGGGCGTGGCGACGCTCCTGATGCCGCTCCTGCTCTACCGCCTGTCGGGGAGCGTCGTGATGGTGTCGCTCTACTCGGCGGTGAGCCTGGCCGTCGCCGCGAGCTGCCAGCTCCTCACCGGCCGGGTCTCCGACCGGTGGGGACGGGGGTGGCCGGTGCTGGCGCTGGCGACGCTGCTACCAGTCGCCGCCTTCACGACGGCGCTGGCCGTCCGCAGCCTGGTGGGGCTCTTCGCGGCGGGCGTGTTCGGCACGGCGGTGGCCTGGTCGATCTCGGTGAACTTCCCACCGCTGGTCCGGGAGCTGGTCGGCGAGGGGGAGCGGGGGCGGGCGCTGGGGCTGCTGCACGTGCTGTGGGTGGCGGCGATGCTCCTCGGCACGACGGCTGGCGGCGCGCTGGTGGAAAGGGACCCGGCGGCGCCGTTCGCGGTGGCGGCGGCGCTGAACCTGCCGACGGCGGCGATGGGCGTGGTGCTGTGGCGGCGGCTGAGGGTGTCACCGCGGGAATACCTGCCGGGCTAGATCGTCCGGCGCTCAGTGCGCTGCACGGTCGGATGCGTCATCGCCCGGGACGGACGGGAACCGCCGATGAACGCGGCCCTCAACCCCCGCCGCCGTTCGTGATCTGGTCCCACGGGGAGACGCCCTCACCCCTCGCCCCTCTCCCCGTGGGAGAGGGGT
>JACPQP010000392.1 GCA_016190465.1 Chloroflexota bacterium | reverse complement strand
GCCATCCCCCTCCCCGCGTCGGGGAGGGGGGAAGGGGGGAGAGGTCGGACCCCAGGTGACCCGAAGTGAGCGCACATGCCCCCAGACCCCCGCCCTGGTGGGCTTCAGCGCAGGGCGAGCTGAAGCTCGGGCAGTGGCTCGAACTCGCGGATCGCGTCGATCGCCTGGCCCATCGACGAGTCGGCGTCGGGGTCGATGAGGATGTCGATGAGCGCGGTGCGACCGCTGGCGAGGCCGCGTCGAAACGCCCCCTTGATCTCCTCTGGCCGGGTTACCCGCTCGCCGTACAGGCCGAAAGCCTCGGTCAGCCGGACGAAGTCGACCAGGTTCTCGTTTTCTTCGCCGAACCGCAGATCGACCGCGAAGCGCAGGCCGCCATAGGCGTACTTCTGGTTCTGCCGGATCAGGCTCATGTTCCCGTTGTTGAGGATGACGACGAGGACCGGAATGCGGTACTGCGCCGCCATGGCCAGCTCTTCGATGCAAAACTGGATGCCAAAGTCGCCGGTGACGTTCACGACGGTATTGTGCGGCCGCGCCAGCTTCACCCCCAGCGCGGCCGGCAGGTCCCAGCCGAGCGGGCCGGCGCCGCCGGCCAGGAGGTAGTGCCCGGGCTTGAAGATCTCCTGCATCTGCCCCGACCAGATCTGGTTGTTCCCGATGCAGGTGACGAAGATCGTGTCTTCGTCGAAGAACTCGTTGATCTCCTTGAAGACGCGTCCCGGCTTGATCGGGACGTCGTCGTAGTCCATCCGCCGGGCCAGCTCGCGCCGAAGCCCCGGCAGACGCCACACCCGCTCGGTCGGGCGCCGCGGCGGGGTCATCGTCCGGGCCGCCTCGATCAGCGCCCGCAGGGCCAGCTTCGCGTCCGAGACGATGCCGAGGTCGGCGGGGAAGATACGGCTGATCTGGGTCGGCTCGACGTCGACGTGGACGAACTTGCGCCCGCGCGTGTAGACGTCGAGCGTGCCGGTGTGGCGATCGGCGAAGCGGCAGCCGATCGCCAGCACGAAGTCCGACTCGAGGAACACCCGGTTCCCGGCGAGCGTGTTGCACTGGATGCCGACCTCGCCGGCGTAGAGGGGATGATTCGCCGGCAGGGCGCCCTTCGCCATACTGGTGTTGACGACCGGGACCTGGAGGTACTCCGCCAGCTCGGCCGTCTCCTCCGAGGCGCCGGCGATGATGACTCCCCCACCGATGAGGATCACCGGGCGCTCGGCCTCGAGCATCATCTCCATCGCCCGACGGATCTTCCGCAGATCCGGCTCGGGCTTGTGGATGGGGAGGGGCGAGTCGATCGCCGGATCGTAGTCCACCTCGCCGCGCTGGACGTCGATTGGCAGGTCGATCAGCACCGGCCCCGGCCGCCCCTCACGGGCGATGCGGAACGCTTCGCGGAACACCCAGGGCACGTTCGCCGACTCGCGGACGTAGAAGGTCTTCTTCGTCACCGGGCGGGCCACTTCGGTGATGTCCATCGCCTGGAAGCCCTCTTTCCCCTGCATCGCACGAACGTGCTGGCCGGTGATCGCGATCAGCGGGATCGAGTCGGCCTGGGCGTTGTAGAGTCCGGTGATGAAGTTGGTGCCGGCGGGGCCGGACGTCCCGACGCAGACGCCGACCCGGCCACTGGCCCGGGCCCAGCCCTCGGCGGCGTGGGATGCGCCTTCCTCATGGCGGGCGATGATGTGCTTGATCCTCGTCGATCGGGCGAGCGCCGCGTAGAAGGCGTTGATGTTCGCGCCGGGGATCCCGAAAACGTAGTCGACACCCTCGCTCTCGAGGATCTGCACCGCGGCCTGCATGCATGGCATCTTCGGCATCGTCGTAATCCTCGTGCCTCCTCTGGCAGGTCTCAAACTGCGGCTAGTCTAGCAGACGAGGGTTGGCGGGTCAACCTCGTACAGATCATCTGGTATAATCGAACAGACCCGGTCGCCGCGTGGCGCCATTCACGCCACGCGGCGAGGTGCAGATATGTCCGAGACCACCGATCCCACCCCTGACACAACCCGAGTGCCCCGCAAGGTGCCTCGTCCGGGCCGCGCCGCTGCTTCCTCGGCGGCGCCGAGCCCCGACCGGCGGGCCGAGCTGGCCAGGCGACTGCCCTCGATCCCCGAGCGGCCGGGCATCTACGTCTTCCGAGACAAAGACCGGAAGGTCCTCTACGTCGGGAAGGCGGTCAACCTCCGCAATCGCGTCCGTTCGTACTTCCACGGACGCCACGAGCTGCGCATCGAGTCGATGATCGACCAGATCGACGACTTCGAGCTGGTCGTGACGAACTCCGAGGTCGAGGCGCTGACGACCGAGGCGGTCTGGATCAAGCAGCATCGCCCGCCGTACAACATCCGCATGCGGGACGACAAGCAGTACCCGCTCATCCGCGTCAGCGTCGACGAGTCGTGGCCGCGAGTCTACGTCACCCGCCGGATCGCTCGCGACGGCGCGCGCTACTTCGGCCCGTTCCCAAACGCTCGGGCGGTCTGGAGCACGCTGAACCAGCTCAACAAGCTGTTCGCCTTCCGTCGGTGCGACTTCGAGATCACCGGCGATGCCTCCCGACCCTGCCTCGACTTTCACATCAAGCGCTGCCTGGGGCCGTGCATCGGCGCGGTGAGTCGCGACGACTACCTCAAGGCGATCGAGAACGTCTGCAACTTCCTCGCGGGCAAGCACGAGGCGATTCTCAAGTCCCTCGAGGCGAAGATGTGGGAGGCCGCCGACCACGACGAGTACGAGCGCGCGGCCTACTACCGCGACGTGATCGCCGATCTCCGGACGACGACCGAGCGGCAGACCATCGTCTCGACCGCGCTGGAGGATGAAGACGTGATCGCGATCGCCGAGGCAGATGGCCGGGCGGTGGCCGAGGTGCTGTTCATCCGGTACGGCCGACTGGTCAATCGCCTGGAGGTCCCCCTCGACAACCCGGCCGAGGCCAGGCCCGGCGAGCTGATGGCGTCGTTCGTCTCCCAGTTCTACGCCAGCGCCCCCGAGGTCCCACCCGAGATCCTGCTCCAGACCGACCTTGCCGAGGCCGAGGTCGTGCAGCAATGGCTCAACCAGCGGCGGGGCGACAAGGTCACGGTCCGGGTGCCCCGGCGGGGGCAGAAGAACCAGCTCATGCTGCTCGCCGCCGAGAACGCGGCGCTCGCGCTGGAGCAGATGAAGGCGAAGTGGGCGGCGAGCGAGGCGAAGGTTGCCACGGCGCTGGCCCAGCTCGCCGACTGCCTCGATCTCGCGGAGCTGCCCCAGCGGATCGAGTGCTTCGACATCTCCAACATTCAGGGCGCGGCCGCCGTCGGCTCGATGGTCGTCTTCGAGAACGGCCAGCCGGCCAACAAGCTCTACCGGAAGTTCGAGATCAAGGGGGTCAAGGGGCCAGACGACTTCGCCATGATGGGTGAAGTGCTCCGTCGGCGCTTCAAGCGGGCGCAGAAGCAAGCCGAGTCCCCGAACGGCGGCAAGAGCGACGACGGAGGTTGGCAGAAGCTGCCGGACCTGTTGATCGTGGACGGTGGCAAGGGCCAGCTCGGCATCGCGTTCGAGGTGCTCACCGAGCTGCGGGTCGAGGGGGTGTCGCTGGCTGCGCTGGCCAAGCGCGAAGAGGAGATCTTCATCCCCCACCGCGCCGACTCGATCCTGCTCCCCCGCGACTCGGAGGCGCTGTTCCTCGTGCAGCGAATTCGCGACGAGGCGCACCGCTTCGCGCTGGGCTACCACCGCAAGCTGCGGGCGACAACCAGCCTGCGCTCGCTGCTCGACGAGGTGCCGGGCATCGGTCCCCGTCGCAAGGCGCTGCTCCTGAAGAAGTTCGGCACCGTGGAGGGCATCCGCGGCGCCACCGTCGAGGAATTGGCCACCGTGCCGGGCATGACGAAGGCCGCAGCAGAGGAGCTAAAGAGGCGGCTGTGAGCGCCTCGATGCCTCCTCGACCTGACGCTGGGTGTCCTCCAGGCTGCCGGAGTTGTCGATCACTTCGTCGGCCAGCGCGACCTTCTCCGCCTGCGGTGGTTGCGCATTGATGCGGGCCAGCGCCTGCTCGCGGGAGAGACCCCGCCCCATCACCCGCTCGAGCTGTTGCTCTGGCTGGCAGGTGACGACCCACAGCGAGTCGCACCGACGGTGCATGCCCGACTCGATCAGCTTGATCGCCTCGACGACGGCCATTGCGACGGCCATTGGGGCGCCGCTGGATCGCAGCATCTCCTCGACGCGCTCGACGACGGCCGGATGGACGATCTGCTCCAGGCGGGTGAGGGCGGCCGGATCGTCGAAGACGATGCTCCCGAGCGCCCGGCGGTCGATCTGATCGTCGGGTCGGAGGATGCCCGGACCAAACCCCGCCACGATCCGCTCCCAGACCGGCGAGTGCGGCGCCATCAGCTCGTGGGCGACCCGGTCGGCGTCGATCACGAACGCCCCTCGCTCCGCCAGCATCCGGGCGATCGTGCTTTTCCCACAACCGATGTTCCCGGTCAGACCGATGACGTACGGGGG
>JACPQP010000391.1 GCA_016190465.1 Chloroflexota bacterium | reverse complement strand
CCGTAGACGGTGTCGGTCGGGAAGGCGACGAGGCTGCCACGGGCGAGCGCCCGCGCCGCCCGATCCAGGTCCTCGTCGCTGGCCGAGAGCAACCGGGTGAGAATGGCCATCTTCAGTCAACTGGTTTGGGGAGCATCCCCTCTTCGTCGGTGGCGATCCTGTAGCTTGGATGGATGTGAGGGCGGCTGCGCTTTGGCTCCACGTCACCGGGCGGAGGGAGTTGATCCGTCACCTGTTCTTCTCCTGCTCCACGTCGATCGATCGCCGGGCGGTCGAGTAGGTTAGAGAAACTGTTCGATCACGTGGGCCACGCCATCCTCGGTTGCCGCTGGGGCGACGTAACCCGCCAGCGCCTGAATCTCGGCCGGCGCCGTCGCCATCGCCACCCCGAGCCCGGCCCGGGCGATCATCTCGGCGTCGTTGTAACTGTCCCCGACCGCGATGACCTCGCCAGGCGCAACGTCGAGGTGCGCGCAGAGCCGCTCCAGCGCGCGCCACTTCGAGACGCGCGGGTGGACGATCTCGACGTACGTCGGCAGGGAGCGCGCCACGCTGAGACGCTCGGTGAATCGTTGGGAAAGCTCTGTCTGAAGCGGACCGGCCCGTTGCGCCTCCGTGATGATCACGAGCTTGGTCGGCTCCGCCTGAAGAAACGCCCGCATGTCCTCGACCACCCGCAGCTCAACTCGGGCCAGGTTCGACGAGAACCGCGCCTCGGCGGTCACCCGCTCGACGCACAGCGCGTCGTCGACGTACGCGTTCAGGTGGAGCGAGCGCTCGCGCGCCAGCGCCACCACTTCGTGGGCTAGCGCCAGCGGGACCGGTTGGTGGTAGAGTTGCTCTCCGTGCAGCGCCCGAATCATAGCGCCATTGTAGCAGACCAGTGGCGCGTTCAGGCCAAGCTCGCGGGCGATCGGCCCAGCGGACCGGAACATACGTCCACTCGCCAGGGTCACCCGCACGCCGGCCTGGACCGCTCGCCCGATGGCCAGGCGAAGACGCGGTGAAAGCAAGGGCTCGCCGTGGAAGAGGGTGCCGTCGACGTCGAGGGCCAGCAGACGGTAGGTCATGAGACTCCTGCGCCTAGTTTGAATGAACGCGCGCTTCGATTTCGATGACTCGTTCGATGCCCGCCAGGTCGCGATGGCGCCGGATGATGGCGCCAGGGAACGCCGCCCGAGCAAGCTGGCTTGCCGCGTCAGCCTGTCCCGCACCGATCTCGAAGAGCAGTGCTCCGGGTCGGTCCAGGCAGGCTGAAGCCTGACCGATCAACCGCTGGTACAGGTGGAGCCCATTGGCCCCGCCGTCGAGCGCCAGGCGTGGCTCGTGGTCGCGCACTTCCGGTTGAAGCCGTTCGACCTCGACCGATGGGATATACGGCAGGTTGGCGACGATCAGGTCGACCGACGACGCGAGGGGCGCCAGGAGGTCGCCGGCGACTACCGCGACGCGCTCATCCACGTGGTGGCGCCGCACATTCTCGGCGGCGACGGCGAGCGCGGCCGGCGAGCAGTCGATCGCGGTGACGAAGTCCGACGGCAACCGCGTTGCCAGCGCGATGGCGATCGCTCCGCTTCCCGTGCCGACGTCGACGAGGTGCAAAGCTTTGTCAGTCTTCCGCAACCGCGCGGTGGCGTGGAGGGCGAGCTCGACCAGCAACTCGGTCTCCGGACGAGGAATCAGCACCCGCGAGTCAACCCGCAGCTCCAGACCGAAGAACTCCCGCTGGCCGATCAGGTAGGCGAGTGGCTCGCGGTGGACCCGCCGTCGGATCAGCTCGGCGAGCCGCGCTCGGGCAGCTTCAGGGAAGGGCTCGCGCAGCCGAGCGAGCAGCATTGCGGCGGGAAGCCTCAGCGCTTCCTGGAGGAGCACTCGCGCCTCCAGCGCCGGCTCGGCGACGCCAGCGGCGGCCAGGCGTCGCCGAACGTCGGCAAGCGCGAGGCCGATCTCCTCCTCCTTCAATTGGTCCCGCTCTGCCGGCGCACTCGCTCATCGGCGGCCAGCGCGTCGATCAGGTCGTCGAGGTCGCCGTCGAGCAGGCCCTCCAGGCGGTGCACTGACACCCCGATGCGGTGGTCGGTCACCCGGTCCTGGGGGAAGTTGTACGTGCGGATCTTCTCGCTCCGGTCGCCGGAGCCAACCTGGGCCCGCCGGGTAGCGTCGATCTCTTGCTGCTGCTTCTGCTGCTCGATCTGATACAGCCGCGCCCGGAGGACCGCCATCGCTTTCATCCTGTTCTTGAGCTGCGAGCGCTCGTCCTGGCAGGCCACGACGATCCCCGTCGGCAGGTGGGTGACGCGAACGGCAGTGGCGACCTTGTTGACATTCTGGCCCCCCGCGCCACTCGAGCAGTAGATGTCGATCCGCAGATCGTCCGGGTTGATCTCGACGTCGATCTCCTCCACCTCTGGCAGCGTGGCCACGGTTGCCGTCGACGTGTGGATGCGCCCGTTCGCTTCGGTCTGCGGGACGCGCTGCACGCGATGGACCCCGCTCTCATACTTCAGACGGGCATAGGCTCCACGTCCGCGAATCTCAAAGATGACCTCACGGATCCCACCGAGCTCGGTCTCGTGCAGGTCGATCAGCTCCGTCTTCCAGCCGCGGCGTTCGGCGTAGCGGGAGTACGTGCGGTAGAGGTCACCGGCGAAGAGAGCCGCCTCCTCACCGCCCGCGCCCGCGCGGATCTCGACGATCACGTTCCGCTCGTCGTCCGGATCGCGCGGTGCCAGCGCTTCTTCCAGGTGGGCGAGGAGCGCGCGCTCGCGGGCGCGCAGATTGGCCACCTCGTCCCGGGCCAGCGCGGCCAGCTCGGCGTCGAGCGAGTCGTCGTCGAGCATCTCCTCGGTCTCGCGCCGCTGGCGGAGAACCTGGCGATACTCGTCGTATTGTCCGACCAGCTCGGTAAGCGACGATTGCTCGCGCGCCAGCGCCTGAAGCTGCTCCAGGTTGGCGATCACCTCTGGCTGTGCCAGGAGCTCGGCCAGCTCGTCATAGCGTCTCTTCAGTTGTTCCAGTCGGTCGAACGCGGTCGCCATCATCGCTTCCTCACCTCCTCTCGCCGCGGTGCCAGGCAGACCACCCGGCGCCCAATGCAGACAAAAAGAGACACCTTTTCCCAAGGAGCTGTCAGGGAATAACTTGAGCAATCGGTCACATTCGGCACGGCCTGACACCAACCTACCGATGGGCAATCTTGCGCAAGTTATTTGCTGACGGCTCCTAAGCGGTCGGGCGCCGCTTGACAAGGAATCTCTCTATCCAGATTATAGCACCGCCAACCAGCGCGTTGTTCTGAGAACGCGGGAGCGTTACGCGCTGG
>JACPQP010000389.1 GCA_016190465.1 Chloroflexota bacterium | reverse complement strand
GTCACCGAGGGTGCGGCGCACGTCATCTGGTACGTGAATCCGGCCTTCTGCCGCCTCTCGGGCTACCAGAGCGATGCCATGCTCGGTCGGACCTTCGTCGACGTGTTCCCCGAGCTCCAGGATGGTGACCTGGCGGCAGCGCTGGACCGGGTCTACCGCACGGGCGAAGCCGAGTGCATCGACGACAAGGCGTTTGAACGCCCGGGGCATGGCACGGTGTACTGGACCCTGACCGTCTCGCCGGTCCCGAACGGTGAGGGACGCCCGGCCGGGCTGTGGCTGCAAGTGCGCGACAGCACCGAGCAGGTGGTGGCCCGCCAGCGCCACGAGCGGACGGCGCGGCAGCTCACGGCGGTCAACGAGCGGCTGGTGGTGGCCAGCGTGCGGGAGCAGGAGCTGGCCGAGGAGGCCGAACGGTCCGCCGCGCAGATGCACGCGGTCCTGGAGGGCATGGCCGAGGCCGTTGTCGTCAGCGACCCCGCGGGCCGAATCGTGCTGATGAATCCGGCAGGCCAGCAGGCCCTGCGCCTGCTACCTCGACCGGAAGGCTGGACGCTCGACGACCTCCGCCACTTTGACGTCCGGCGGCCGGATGACACGCCGTTGCCCGTCGAGGAGTGGCCCAGCCGGCGCGCACTGCGGGGCGAGCAGTTCACCGACTACGAGTATGTTCTGGTGCACCCGGACGGCTCGCGGCGCACGTTCCTCAGCAGCGGAAGCGCCGTGCGCGACGACGAGGGCAAGGTGGCGCTGGGCGTCGTCGTCTACCGGGACGTGACGGAGCTGCGCCGGCTGGGGCTGCTGCGAGAGGAGTATGTTGATGCCATCTCCCACGACCTGCGAGCGCCGTTGACGGTCATTCAGGGCCACGCCCAGTTGATCCAGCGAGTGGCCAATCGGGCCGACCTGGTGCGTCAGCGCGCCGAGGCCATCATCGCCAGCGCTCGGCAGATGGGGGCGATGATCCAGGATCTGGTCGACTCCGCTCGCCTGGAGACCGGACACTTGAAACTGAGTCCAGTGCCGGTGGACCTGCAAACGTTCATTCCCGAGCTGATCGAGCGGATGGCCCCGGTCATCGCGTCCGAGCGCACCCGAATGGAAGCGCTGGAACGCCTCCCCGCGGTCGCCGCCGATCCGCCGGCGCTGGAGCGCATCCTGGCCAACCTGTTGAGCAACGCGCTCAAGTACTCCGCGCCGGGCACCGAGGTCACGATCCGGCTGGCGCTCCGCGACGGCGAGGCGATCATCTGGGTGGCCGACCGGGGTCCGGGGATCGCCCCGGAAGAATTGCCCCACCTGTTCGAGCGGTACTACCGGACGCGGCCAGGTCAAAAACGCCGGGAAGGTCTGGGGCTCGGCCTCTCCATTGCGAAGGGGCTGGTCGAAGCGCAGGGCGGACGCATCGGGGTCGAGAGCCGGCTGGGCCAGGGGAGCACGTTCTGGTTCACCCTCCCGCTCGCGGGGAAGCGGTGATGTCGAGTGAGGCAAGCCCGGGTCCGCCCTCACCCCCGGCCCCTCTCCCACGGGGAGAGGAGCCGGGGGTGAGGGAGCAAGCGCCGGCCCGCGTGCGCTTCGCGCCAAGCCCGACGGGCTTGCCGCACGTCGGCAACATCCGGACGGCGATCTTCAACTGGCTGTGGGCGCGGCACACCGGCGGGCAGTTCGTCCTGCGCGTCGAGGATACCGACCGGGCTCGGCTGCTGCCGGGCGCCTACGAGGCGATCCTGGAGAGCCTGCGCTGGCTGGGCCTTGATTGGGACGAAGGGCCCGAGGTGGGCGGTCCGCACGCGCCGTACCTCCAGTCTGAGCGCCTGCCGCTCTACCCCCAGTTGGCCGAGGATCTGATCCAGCGCGGGGCGGCGTACCGCTGCTACTGCACACCGGAGCGATTGGAGGCGCTCCGCGAGCAACAGCGCGCCGCCCGGCAGCCAACCGGCTACGACCGTCACTGTCGCCGGCTCTCCGGCGCCGAACGCCAGCGCCTGGCCGAATCCCGCGTGCCCTCGGTCGTCCGCTTCGCCATCCCCGAGGCGGGGAAGACGTCGTTCGTCGATCTGTTCCGCGGCGAGATCACCTTCGACAACGCCACGCTCGACGACCACGTGCTGCTGAAGTCCGACGGCTGGCCGACCTATCAGTGGGCGAGCGTGGTCGACGATCACCTGATGCGGATCACCCACGTCCTGCGCGGCGAGGAGTGGATCAGCAGCACGCCCCGCCACGTCCTGGAGTACCGGGCGATGGGGTGGGAGCTGCCCCGGATCGGTCACTTCCCGCTCATCCTCGGGAAGGATCGGACCAAGCTGAGCAAGCGGCACGGCGCCACCGACGTTCTCACCTACCGGGAACTCGGCTATCTGCCCGAGGCGCTGTTCAACTTCCTGGTGCTGCTGGGCTGGTCGAAGGATGACAAGACCGAGATCCTCTCCTGCGAGGAGGTGATTCGCTCGTTCGATCTCGGCGGCGTCGGCGTGAACCCCGCCATCTTCGATCCGGACAAGCTCGACTGGATGAACGGCTACTACATCCGTCAGCTCGACCCCGACGAGCTGGCGCGGCGGGTCGCGCCGTTTCTGCAGCGAGCCGGGCTCCTCCCGGCTGATCCGCTTTCCGCCGACCGGTGGGAGTACCTCCGCCGGATCGTGCCGCTGATCCAGGAGCGGATCAAGCGTCTGACCGAGGCGGTCGAGTACACCGATTTCTTCTTCAGATCGACCATGGAGTACGAATCGGCGCTGCTCGTCCCGAAAGGATTGACCCCCCTGGCGACCCGGGAGGCGCTGACGGCGGCGCACCGGCGCCTGGCCTCGTCGCCGGCCTTCGACGAGCAGACGCTCGAGGGGGCGTTACGCGATCTGGCGTCCGAGCTCGGTCTGAAGACG
>JACPQP010000388.1 GCA_016190465.1 Chloroflexota bacterium | reverse complement strand
GGCTGCCTGAGCGCGGAGTGGACCGAGACCGTCACGAGGTCGAGCGTTGCCAGCACCTCGTCGGGGTAGTCGAGCGCGCCATCGGGAAGGATCTCGACCTCGGCGCCATGAAGCACCCGGAATGGGGCGTACTTCGCGTTCAAGGCGTCGACGAATCGGCGCTGCTCGCGGATGCGGTCGACCGAGAGTCCGTGCGCGACGCCCAGCGAAGCCGAGTGGTCGGTGATGGCGACATACTCGTGGCCCCGGGCGATGGCCTCCTCGATCATGGCCTCCGCTGAGTCCCGGCCATCACTCCAGTTGGTGTGCAGGTGCAGGTCGCTGCGAATGTCCTCCAGCGTGACCAGCCTCGGCAGCCGACCTTCGAGCGCCGCCTCGATCTCACCTCGATGCTCGCGTAGCTCCGGCGGGATCCAGGGCAGACCAAGCGCGGCATAGACACCCTCCTCCGTTTCACCGGCGATCCGCCGATGGGTGCGCCCGTCGAACAGACCGTACTCGCTCAATCGGTATCCCCGGTTGAGGGCGAGGTCACGTAGCGTCAGGTTGTGCGCCCTGGAGCCGGTGAAGTGTTGCAGCGCGGACCCGTAGTGATCCGGAGGGAAGACCCGGATGCTCACCTGGACGTTGCCCTCGGTGAGCACGCTCATCCGCGCCGGCCCCCGGGCCAGCACCTGTTTCACCACTGGCAGGTCGGCGACCGCCTCAATCACCTGGTCGGGCTGTTCGGAGCCCACGAGGATATCGACGTCGCCGACCGTCTCGCACATCCGACGCAGGCTGCCGGCCGCCTCCACACGCCTGACCGTCCGCTGCGAGCGCAGCAACTGCATCACTTGCTCGGCGGCCGGCAGCGCGACGCCGAGCGGCAGCCGGTGAAGTCGCTGGCGGAGCCGCCCCAGCTCGCGTCGAACATGCTCCTCGATTCGCTCCCCAATGCCCGGTAGCGTGCTCAGCATATGCTCTTCGGCAGCCCGCTCCAGCTCGTGGAGGCTCTGCACGCCCAGTTGCTCGTAGATCGTGCGCGCCCGGACGGGCCCGATCCACGGCACCTGAAGCAACTCGGCGGCCTCGGCGGCGATCTCACGGCGCAGGTCATCGTAGTACTGGATTCGCCCCGTATCGAGATACTCCGCGACCTTCCCGGCGATGGACTCGCCGACACCGGGGATCGCGCGAAGCCGCCCTTCACGGTGCAGGTCGGCGACATCTTCGGGCGATGCACCGATCTGCCGCGCCGCCTCCCGGTAGGCCCGTATCCGAAACGGACTCTCGTTCTTCATCTCCAAGAGGTCGGCGATCCGAGACAGTAACTCAGCGACTTCCTGATTGCGCATCGACAGCCTACCCGAACCCCGTCCCCCCTCTCCGACGCGGGGAGGGGGGAGTGACCTCACCCCGTGACCCCCTCTCCGCGTCGGAGAGGGGGGACGGGGTTCGGGTCACTCCCCCTCGCCCTCACGGGCTCGGAGGCCAGGGGCCAGAGCCAGTATGCAGGAATCGTACCGGGATCTGGTGGTTGAGATCGGGGGATTACGCACCACCCTTACGTGATCTCCTGATAGTCCACGAGATCACGTGCGATTAGGATTCACGCAGAGCAGTACGTGAGGAGGATGGGGTGGCAACAGTGCTCTTCGTGGGGCAGGAGACACACCTGCGCTACGTCGTCGTGGCGATGCTGCGGGACATGCACCGGGTCATCGTCGCCGAAACCCGGGAGGCGGCGGCCCAGACGATCGCCGAGGAGCCGGTCGACGTGGTGCTGTGCTCGGTGCGGTTCGACGACTCGCCGCGACGCAACCTGCTCGACCTGGCCCCCCGCGCCACGAGCGACCGGCGCGTCCCGATCGTCGCGCTGCTCGAGCGTGGCTACCACGCCTCGTCGCTCGGCGGCGAGGCCGACCACGTCGTCCACAGCCCGTTTAGCTCGAAGCAGCTCCGCGCGGCGCTCCAGGCCCAGCTCGCGGCCAGTTAAGAGCTTCTCACCTCTCCCCCTACCCGCCGTTCCTGAGCCGGGCCCGACGCGGGGAGGGGGGAAGGGGGGCGAGGTCGGCTGCTCAACGACGCGTCACTTCTGGAGGAGGTAGTCGGCGATCTTCTCCCGGACGGTATCCGACAGCGGGAGCGGCGGCATCGTCGTCCCCGGCTTCACCGCCAGCGGGTTGGTGAGCCAACGGATCAGGTTCTCTCGATTGGTGTCGAGCACACCGGCGATCTTCGGCCGGCTGGCCAGCCCGGTCAGATCGGGACCCGGGCCGCCAGTGGCGCCCTGGCCATTGAGAGCGTGGCACGCGAGACAGGCGTTGCTTCGCATCGCCGCAAGGCCCTCTGGCTCACCAGCGGCCGGCGCGGCCGCCGCCGGTTTGACCTCATATTCCTTCGCCACCGCCGCCGCCGCGCTCCACTGGTCGGACAGGACAAACATGGTGATCTCGTTGATCTGCTGATGATTGAGCGCCCCGCCATCGGTGAGGCCCCAGGCCGGCATCACCGGCGGACGCCCTCGCGTCACGGTCTTGTTGACCAGATCTTCGAGCTTTCGGCGCTCGTCCGGGTCGGTTGGACGGAGGCTGTGGCGCTTCGCTAGCTCGCCGAGATGGATGTTTGGACCGACCAGCCCCTGCCCCTCCATACCGTGGCAGGCGGCACAGTAGGTCACGAAGCTGTGGGCGCCCCGCTCCACGTCGATCGCCCGCTGACGTTCGGCGGCGTCGGCGGCACGGAACGGGTCGTAGACGGCATAGGCAGCCGTCACCACGATGGCCAGGAAAGCCATGGCTACCCCGATGGTCGTGATCCCCGCCATGCCAGATCGCTCGTCGTAGTCGGCGGACGGCCGTTCCTCGCTTCTGGCCGTCGGCACGGCGCTCGAGCTCCTGGTGCGATGATCGCGTCGCGCTTGCAGCCCGAAGCTGATCGCCGCGAAAAGGCCCCCGACGATCACGATCAGGGCGAAGACGATGAGCGCAGTCTCCATTCACGAACTCCTCATGGCAACCCCCTCTCCCCCAGCCGCCGTTCCTGAGCCGGGTCCCACCAGGGGAGAGGGGAGGTCCTCAGCAGGGGGTGCCGATCACGGCTTGACGGCCTGGTCGGGGCTCCAGTCGGCCCGCTCGATCGGCTTGCCGGTGTCGACGACGATCTTCCCGTCCACGATCTCTAGCTTGAAGAGATCCATTGGGCGCGGCGCCGGGCCAGCAACGTTCTTCCCGTAGCGGTTGTAGATCGAGCTATGGCACGGACAATTGAACCGCCCTTTGTCGGCCAACTTGTCCTCGGTTGGGTCATCCGGCCGCCAGGGGACGGTGCAGCCAAGGTGGGGACACTTCTGCCAGAGTGCGAGGAAACCTTCGGGCAACGCGGCCAGATAGAACTTGCCGTCGACGACGCGGGTGATCGACGGGACCTGGAAATCAGTCACGTTGCCCACGGTGAGCTTGCCGCCGAACGTGCCCGTTCGGCGGGGCCAGAAGAAACTCAGGAAGGCCGCCGCCGACTCGACCAGGAACAGGCCAACCGTGCCCACCAGGGCGAGCCGAAGGAACAGGCGCCGCGGGACGCCCCGCGAGACGGTGTCGGCGCGATGAACGACGCTCATGTCAATCTGAAATCTCCGATTCGGGCTAAGTCGGTCATAGCCACCTTAGTGCCGCGGCGGCATCGCCCACGGCCAGAAGAGGTGCATGCCGGGGCCGCGGAACGCGGTGCCGATGATGGTCAGCACAACGTAGACGGCAACGAAACCGGTGAACAGGGCGATCAGGATCTCCCGGGCGTTCGGCTGCATCGGCCGGATCAGGATCACCAGCAGCCAGGAGAGCCCGATCATCACCGCGACCGGCACCACGATCGAGATGATGACCTCGGGTATCCCGATGCTCTCCAGCACTCGCCGCGTGCCGACGTACTCGTCGAAGATGATCAGCGCGACGAGCCACACCGTGGCGTACACCGCGCTGATGCCAGCGATCCGCGGCCCATTCTCCGAGGCGAACCAGCGGCCGGTGTCGCCGACGACGTGATCTACGTACGGGACCGCCATCAGCATCAGGATCGCCACACCCGGCACGATCACTCCCGCCAGCGACGGATGCATGTGGAGCAACAACTCCTGCAAGTTCAGGAAGTACCACGGCGCCTTGGACGGGTTCGGCGTGATGTCTGGATTGGCGTGCTCTTCCAGCGGCGCCCCGATGACCCACGACAGAATGATCAGGCCCAGGGTGATCAGCGCCGCCGCGAGGAACTCGATGGCGAGCAAGTTTGGCCACACCAGGACCGTGTTCTGCGGCTGGCGCTCGACCTTCGTTGCGCCCTGTTCGCGGACCACGGCCGCCGGGCGTCGCTGGGTGATACCGGTCTGCTGCGTCTGCACCTCTCGCTCCAAATCATGATGTCACGATCACCGTATTACAACGGCCCCGAGATCGAGATCCCCCCATCCTTGCGAACGCGCCAGAAGTGGACGGCGAGGAAGACCGCCACCAACAGCGGCAGGCCGATCACGTGCAACGTGTAGAACCGGAGCAGGGCATTCTGCCCTACCTCGAAGCCACCCAGCAGCAGGAACCGGATCTCCGGCCCGATCAGCGGCGCGTAGCCAGCCATATTGGTCCCCACCGTGACCGCCCAGAACGAGAGCTGGTCCCACGGAAGCAGGTAGCCTGTGAAGCTCAGCAGAAAGGTCAGGGTGAGGAGAAGAACTCCGACGACCCAATTGAACTCGCGCGGGGGCTTGTACGCACCGGTGTAGAAAACGCGCATCATGTGGAGAAACACGGTGATGACCATACCGTGCGCGGCCCAGCGGTGCATATTGCGCAAGAAGTAGCCGAAGCTGACGACGGTCTCCAGATCGCGGATGTCGTTGTAGGCCCGAGTCACCGATGGGATGTAGTAGAACATCAGCAGCACGCCGGTGACCGTCAACGAGAGGAAGAGGAGAAAGGAGATTCCCCCCAGGCAGAAGGTATAAGTAACGCGAAGCGCTGCCCGGGGCAGGCGGACGGGATGCAGGTGGAGGAAAACGTTGCCCATGACCGCTAGCGTCCGGTTCCGTGGCGTGTCCGGCCACCCCTGACGGAAGAGCGACCGCCAAAGCTGCGTCCGGGTCAGCCGCTCCCACTGCTCGTTCACCGATCCGATCACGATCATCTCCTCCAGATGAGGCGCTATCGAGAATAAGCCCACCGCGCAATCCCGGTGGGGCCCGGCCGCCTCAGCGGCCATCACGCGCCTGAGCGGCCATCGCTGGGCACAACCATCGTCACTATACCGAGCGCGCTCGACGATGTCAACGCTTTTCTCGCACGGACTGGGATTGCACCATTAAGGAGGAGCTTTACAGAAGAGGGCCTCCCGGCTAGGATAGGGATCGCCGCCAAGCAACCCCCATTTTCGGGAACTGAAACAGGGGTGGTGCAATCTCAGATTGCCAGGTCGCCTATGCCAGGTACTTCTGACGGAGCGCCTCGAGCGTATCGTCGATCTGGTCGAACGATTCGTAGACGAAATAGGCGTCATGGTACTCGTGCGGCGAGCGCCGCATCGACATGAGCTGGCTGAGAGCGAATGGGATCTTGGGAGGGCGGTCCGAGAGCGCGTAGCGAAGCTCACCCGGCGACGAGAGCAAGCCCGCGCCGAACACCCTGAGTTGGCCGCTCTGGCGGATGAACCCGAACTCCCAACTGAACCACCAGAGGTTGGCGACCTCCAACCGGTTTTCTGGCGGCACGCGGTGGTACAGGTGGCCAAACGCCTCGGCCTGCGCCGCAAAGCGCGGATCCGAGACGAATGCCAGGTGGCCAAAGTACTCGTGGAACAGGTCCGGGATGGGCGTAAAGTCGAGCTCGTGGGGGCGCCGGATGTAGTTGGTGACAGGGAAACGCCGGGCGCGGAGGTGCTCAAACCAGACGTCGTCCGCCAGATACTCGTTTTCGGCGCTCGTCAGCGTCCAGTCGACAAGGCGCTGCATCTGCTGGCTCATCGTCGCCAGGTCCGGGACCCGGGTGTAATCCAGCTCGATGCGACGGATCCCGGGGAAGAACTCCTGGCAGGCGACGCTGGCGACCAGGTCGTGCTGACGGGTGCAGAGCTTGTTCCAGGTGTCGTGGTCTTCCGGATCGTACTCGATGGTGTACCGCTGGTAGTTAATCATCGCCAATCGCTCCTGAAGGCGCTCCTAAGGGTCTTCAGGAGATCGTCTGCAAGAATCACGCCAGGGGGTTGGCACTTCGCTTCTTCGTTCTCGCTGTGGGCCACAGTAGCCGCGAGCAATTGGTGCTACAATTCCACGTTATCGGGTGCTCCCTGCCTGGGGTATTGGAGGAGGTGGTATGTCACCGTCATCAGAGCGACGTCCGAGCGCTGGGGGGGGCCGGGGGGAACCCCGCCCTGATCTCGAATGGCGCGAAGTCGTCCGCGGCCCACGCCCGGGGGACCAGGTCGTGCGGATTGCCCGCCATCGCGGCTTCCGCCGCGTTCGCCCGGGCTACCTGGTTACTCGGCCACGGGTCGAGGAGCCGAAGGGCGGGCTGGGTCGGGCGTGGTGGTACCTCAAGCGGGTCCTCGTCGGGGCGCCGCTGGCGACGGCTCAGGAGCTCGAGGAACGAGTCAGCAAGATCAAGGGCCTGGCTATCTTCGCCTCAGACAACATCTCCAGCTCGGCCTACGCGACCGAAGAGATCATGCGGGTACTGGTGCTAGCGGGAGTGGCCACGCTGGCCCTGACCATGCCACTGAGCATCGTGATCGCAGTCGTGATGGCGATCGTGGTCATCAGCTACCTGCAAGTGATTCGCACCTATCCTCAAGGGGGCGGTAGCTATGCCGTGGCGATGGAGAATCTTGGCCCGCTCGCCGGGCTGACTGCCGCGGCGGCGCTCCTCACCGATTACACGTTGACGGTGGCGGTGTCCATATCGGCGGGCGTGGCGGCGATCACCTCGGCCTTCCCCGCGTTGTTCGAGCACCGAGTGCTGATCTCGGTGATCGTCATTCTCGCGATGATGATCTTGAACCTGCGGGGCGTGCGGGAGTCGGGAACGATCTTCGCGCTGCCGACCTACGTCTACATCTTCGCACTCCTTGGGCTCCTCGCCTACGGCCTGTATCGCTTCGCCACTGGCGCATTGCCGACCTTCGAGCCACCTGCCGAATGGCTGGTCGAGCTGCGGCCCGAGCCCTTCGCCATCCTGCTGGTCCTGCGCGCTTTTGCGTCAGGATCCGTGGCCCTGACCGGGACCGAGGCAGTGTCGAACGGCGTGCCGGCCTTCAAGCCGCCCGAGGCACGCAACGCGCAGATTACCCTGGTGGCGATGGGGGCCACCTTCCTGACCATCTTCCTGGGGATCAGCTTCCTGTCGTCCCGCATCGGCATCGTCCCAGATCCGCGGGAACTGGAGACGGTCAACAGCCAGCTCACGCGCCTGCTGGTGGGCACCGGGACCTACTACTACCTGGTACAGGTCGCCACGGCGGTACTGCTGGTC
>JACPQP010000423.1 GCA_016190465.1 Chloroflexota bacterium | reverse complement strand
CTGAACCGGGCCCGCCAGGAGACGGGCCCTCACCCCTACCCCTCTCCCAATACTGGGAGAGGGGTGGAGCCGCGCCGCTCCCCTTCCCCCAGTATTGGGGGCTCGAGCTCAGGAACGGCGGCCGGGGGATGAGGGCCGCGCCCCCGCGTCGGGCTCGGCTCAGGAACGGCGGGCAAAGGGAGTTAGGTCCACACGCGCCTACTGTCGCGCCGGGCGCTCGCGCACGGCCAGGTAGAGCAGGCCGATCCCCGCCAGGACGAGCAGGATCAGCATCAAGGTGAAGGCGCTGGGCAACGAGGCGACCAGCAGCCCGATGATGACCAGAACGGCCGCCGGAAGGAGGATCCACCAGAGCAGAAAGCGTCGGCTATGTGAGTTGCCAGTGCCGTGCATCGTCACCTCCCGTTCCCGGATGGCACGCCCGCCATCCATCGTCGAACCGCCTCACCGGTCGGCCGCAGCACCTTGTCTGCCTCTCGTGCCAGGGGAGCAATCTCCGCTGCACCCGTCGGAGCGCCATCCCAGTGGTGAGGGGGTTTCCAGAGCAGCAAATTGTGTGCCGCCCTGAGCCGCCCTCCCCCAACTGGACAGCCTGGCCCGTGCCCGGTTGTCCTGTCCCCTGTCCCCATACTCTTGACAGGTTCCCCGCAATCCCTCAGAATGCCGATGGCCGAAACTTGGCGTCGAATTGGCCCAGGGCCGCTAGCAGATTCGTGCCGCGGGCAATACAGACAGTGGCCGCATCGGCTCGGGGCACCTGCAATGCCGCTCCAGATGCGGCGCCAAGCGGGGCCCGGCGAAGGTTGTCCGTTGGCCTTTCGCCTTCAGTTGCTCGATTCAGGTGCCCGGACAAGACTATGGGAGGAGAGTGTACCTTGGCAGGGAATATCTACTTGACCCGACGCGCAGTGCTGGGGCGCTTCTTCATCGCGGGAGCGAGTTTGGCGGCAGCGCCGCTCCTCCAGGCCTGCGCGGGAGCACCACCGACCCCGACCCCAGCCCCCGCTCCCAAGCCGGCGGCACCGGCTGCCGCCGCGCCGACGCCGACCCCTGCACCGGCTCCCAAGCCGGCGGCCCCGCCAACCACCGCGCCGACCGCGCCGACCCCGACCCCCGCGCCGGCCAAGGCGGTTGAGAAGCCAAGCGCGGCCGTGGTCGAGATCAGCTTCATGAACCGGGGCGGCAAGCAGGTATTCGACGTCCACGACCAGGTCATCGCGGGCTTCATGAAAGACACGCCGAACATCAAGATCCGGGTCGAGCCGGTCCTCGAGGGCGCGTGGGACGTGAAGCTGCTGGCCGCCATCGCGTCCAACACCGCGCCGGACACGGTGAACAACGCCTTTGGCACCTGGCAGGCCTTCGCCAAGCGTGGCCAATTCGTCGACATGAGCGACTACATCAAGCGCGACCTCAAGCTGGAGGAGTACCTGCCCTACGCCAACCAGTGCGAGCTGTACAAGGGCAAGTTCTTTAGCTGGCACTACAACGGCGGGGCCTACGCGGTCTTCTACAACAAGGAGATCTTCGACAAGGACAAGATCCCCTACCCCGACGCGAGCTGGACCTGGGCGAAATACTACGAGCTGGCCCAGAAGCTCACCATCGACCGAAACGGGAAGCGGCCCGGCGAGTCGGGCTTCGACCCGAAGAAGATCCAGCAGTACGGGTCGGGCAACTACCCGCTCGGCGCCTGGTTCCACCAGGTCCAGGTGAGGGGCGCGGAGGTCTTTAACGCCGAGAAGACGAAGATCCTGTTTGACGACGCGAAGGTGCCGGGCACGATCCAGGATATCGCCGACATGCAGATCGCGGGCGGCCTCTGGCCCAACACGCTCTATCCGGACGCGACGCCCTCGGGCTTCGTCACCGGTCGGGTGGCGATGGCGCCGCAGGGTCACTGGTCAGTCTACGGGGTGCTACCGGCGAAGTTCCCCTGGGACGTGGCCCCCATGCCCAAGAACGACGCAGGTAAGCGGATCGGGCTCGGCTGGTACTCGGGTAACTCCATCCTCGCGACCACGAAGTTCCGGGACGCCTCCTGGGAGTTTCTGAAGTTCTTCGGGGGGCCCAAGGGCCAGTTGATCCAGGCCGACGGCGGCATCACCTACCCGGCCGTCATCTCGGTCGCCAAGGCGTGGAAGCCCGAGCACCCCCGGAATGCCGAAGCCTGGCTGATGGATCTTGAGAACATGCGGGTCCACGAGTTTCTCCTCAACGTCACCGAGTACAGCAAATTCATGCAGGTGCTCACGCCGGAACTCGAAAAGGTCTGGACCGGGCAGGCGAAGGCGAAAGACGTGCTGCCGCCGATCATCCCGAAGCTGAACGCCGTCCTGGCCGAGAACTAGCGCAGCGCGCAGTGACGTTGAGCCAGCGGGTGACCCACGAAGGGTCCATCTGGACCCTTCGTGCCCCCGGTCTGCCGTCCCTGACGGGGCCCGCCGCGGGAAGGGTAGGGGCAGGCCCCCGTGCCTGCCCCCCTCCCCGTGTCGGGGAGGGGGGCAGGGGGGAGAGGTCCGTCCCGGCTGGCCGCTGGACGGCCCCGACTGACGGCCGATTGCTCATCGCCATACCCCGGGGCAGCTCCTGGTGCGACACGTCGTGACGAGCCCAACAGGAACGAGGAGGCGGTAGCGTGCGAGTGGCCACGTCCCCGGTTCCCGCCGTGAAGGCGCGGCGCTGGCGACCCCGTCGGGAGGTTGTCGAAGGATTCCTGCTCATCTCCCCGTGGCTGCTGGGCTTCATCATCTGGACGGCCGGCCCGATGATCGCGTCGCTGGTGATGGTGTTCCTCGAGTGGAACATCGTCACCCCGGCGAAGGTCATCGGGCTGGCGAACTTTCAGAAGATGCTGTTCGGCGACGATTTCTTCTGGCTCTCCCTTTACAACACCGCCTACTATACCTTCCTGGCGGTGCCGCTGCACGTCGTCGGGGCCCTCATCCTCGCGCTGATGATGAACGTGCAGTTGCGCGGCATCCACTTCTACCGATTGACCTATTACATGCCGTCGATCATCCCCTCGGTAGCAAACGCGATCCTATGGCTCTGGGCGTTCAACCCGGACTTCGGCGTGCTCAACGACGTCCTCGTTCTGCTCGATCTGCCGACCCCGCGCTGGCTTCAGGACCCAACCTGGGCCAAGCCCGCCCTCATCCTGATGAGCATGTGGGGTCTCGGCGGGGCGATGATCATCTTCCTGGCGGGCTTGCAGGGTGTGCCCCAGGAGCTGTACGAGGCAGCGCAGGTGGATGGAGCGCGCTGGCACCACCAGTTGCGCTTCATCACCTTGCCGATGATCTCCCACGTCGTCCTGTTCAACCTGATCCTTCAGATCATCGGCTCGTTCCAGGTGTTCAACGCGGCGTACATCATGACGAACGGCGGCCCCCAGAACTCGACGCTGTTTCTGGTGCTCTACCTCTACCGGAACGGCTTCGAGTTCTTCCAGATGGGCTACGCCTCGGCCATGGCCTGGGCGCTGTTCACCATCGTCATGGTGTTTACCCTCATCCAGTTCAAAGCGGCCGGTCGGTGGGTGTTCTACGAGGGGGTGAGCCACCGATGAGCCGCGACACCGCCTCGGCGCCGGCCCGCGCGGCGGCTCGGCAGCTCGACCCCGAGGCGACGCTGCGCCGCCGCAGGAGAGCTGCCGCCATTCGACGCTGGGTCGGCCACGGGTTGCTGCACCTCGCTCTTCTCGTGGGGGCGGTGTGGCTGTTACTCCCCCTGTTCTTCCTGTTCTCCACCTCGCTCAAGGAGAGCGGTAGGGAGTTCGTCAGCCCGGTCCAGTGGCTGCCGAACCCGGTCGTCTTCCAGAACTATCCCGACGCGATGACGGCTCTGCCATTCGATCGGTTCTTCATCAACACCGCGGTCATCACCGTGGTGGCGATGCTCGGCCAGTTGACGACCGCGACGTTGTGCGGCTACGGCTTCGCACGCTTCCGCTTTCCGGGGCGCGACGTGCTCTTCACGCTCTGTCTGTCCACCCTGATGTTACCGAGCGCGGTGACGCTGATCCCGACCTTCATCCTCTTCAGCAAGCTCGGTTGGATCAACACCTACCTGCCGCTCACCGTCCCGGCCTACTTCGGCGGTGGGGCCTTCTTCATCTTCCTCTGCCGGCAGTTCTTCCTGACGATCCCGGTCGAACTGGAGGAGTCGGCGCGAATCGACGGGGCCGGCACCCTCCGGATCTGGGCCCAGATGATGCTCCCTCTCTCGATGCCGGTTCTCACGGCTATGGCGATCTTCTCCTTCGTCGGGCACTGGAACGACTTCATCGGGCCGCTCATCTACATGCGGGAGATGCGGATGATGACCGTCGCGGTCGGTCTCAACGCCTTCCGCGTCTCGGTCGGCAACATCGCCTGGAACCAACTGATGGCAGCCTCGGCCACGGTGATGGCGCCCGTCCTCATCCTGTTCCTCTCGGCCCAGCGCTACTTCATCCGCGGCATCGTGACAACAGGGCTGTCCGGGCGGTAGGGTGGGGACTACATCGTCCTTGACGCAATCAGCGCTATCCTGGAATTCCAGGATAGAGATCGCCGCCAAGCGGCCCCCATTCCAGACGGGAGGTATGCCTATGGGAGGAGACCTCGGCGGATTCGGCAAGTCGGGCTTGGGCAGCCCGGCGGCTGGCCACTGATGCAGGAGACAAAGCGTCGGCGCTATCTGGCAAATCGGGCGGCTAAGCGAGAGCGCTACCGATGCCAGCGCAAGCACGCGACCGATAAGCCCTGGCGTCGGCTCACGCGGAACCAGCAGGAAGTGGCCAAGCGGATCCAGCGCAAGTGAGGCGCCGCTATGGCCTCCCCTCGGTCGCCTGATCCTTATGGTGCAATTCCAGTCGGGAATCGGGCGTGGCATCCACGCGGGGCAGAGTCCTTTGCACTTGAGCGGGCTGGTGGTCTTCTTCCTGAGCCAGCGCACCTTCATCGAGGGAATCAGCCTGACGGGCATCAAGGGATAGGGCGTGAGACCCAGGAGCGTTGACAGGTGTCTGGGTCTGTGCTAGCATAATAGCAGCATTTTGCTAGCGCACCTTTGCGCGAAGACAAGGAGAGTGCTCATGCCCCGCATCCTTGTACGCGATGTATCCCAGCCGGTGCTGGACACCCTGAAGGAGCGCGCGCGGCGGAACCGCCGCTCCTTGCAGCGGGAGGTTCTGGAGATCCTCGAAGCCAGCGCTCGGGAGTCCACGACCCAGACCCCCGCGCAGGTCGCGGCGGCGATCCGGGCCCGGCTGACGGCGAGCCGACGTACGTTTAGCGATAGCGCCGACCTGATCCGGGAAGATCGGGAACGGTGAGCGCCTCCGGCAAGCTGGTCGTCGACGCGAGCGTGGCAGTGAAGTGGTATGTGCCCGAGGTGGGCACCGCCGAAGCCACGGCCATCCTGAACGGCGGTGATTCGCTGCTGGCGCCGGACCTCCTCGTCGCGGAGTTCGGAAACGTGATCTGGAAGAAGGTTCGCCGGGGAGAGTTGAGCCCATCAGAAGCGTCAGACGTCGCCGACGCCTTCGTCGCGGCCTGCCCCCTCGCTCTCCGCCCGGCCAGCGCCTTTCTCCGACCCGCGCTCGACATCGCTACCCGATGGCAGCGTACCGTGTACGATGCCCTCTACCTCGCGGTCGCCCTGGCCGAGGGGTGCCCCCTGATCACCGGCGATGACCGACTCGTCCGAGCGCTCTCCTCAACCGAGCTGGCGAAGGTCGTCCGTCCGCTGCTGGCCGTGGAGCGGTAGCCATCTCCGAGGCTCAGCCCTTGATGCCCGTCAGGGCGATGCCCTTGACGAAGTGCTGCTGCGCGAAGAAGAAGATCACGATGCAGGGCAGGGTCATCAGCGTCGAGGCGGCCATGAGGAGTGCCCATTCCACGCTGTGTTGCTGCTGGAAGACCCGCAGGCCGATCGAGATCGTGTACTTCTCCTCGCTGTTCAGGTAGATCAACGGGCCGACGAAGTCGTTCCAGTGGCCGAGGAAGCTGAAGATGGCCACGGTCCCCAGCGCGGGCTTGCTCAGCGGAAGCATCACGTGCCACCAGGTCGCGAGCACGCCCCCACCGTCGATGGCGACCGCGTCCTCCAGCTCGCGAGGCAGCGTCAGGAAGAACTGCCGGAGCAGGAAGACGAAGAACGGGGAGGCGAAGTAGGAGGGGACGATCAGCGGGAGGAACGTATCGATCCAGTTGAGCCGGGTGAAGATGATGAAGTGGGGCACCAGAGTGACGATGCTCGGCAGCATCATCGTCGAGAGAAGGAGCATGAACAGGATCCGGCTGCCCGGCGCCTCGAACCGGGCGAACCCGTAGGCCACGAGGGAGCAAGAGAGAAGAGACCCGAAGGTGGTGGCCACGGTGATGATCAGCGTGTTCAGCGTGTAGAGGTGGAAGGGCGCGAAGGTGAAGATGGCCGGATAGTTCTCCCAGATCAGCGGATTGGGGATCCACTCCGGCGGGAAGAGGAAGATCTGCCGGTTCGCCTTCAGCGACGTCGACACCATCCAGAGGAACGGGAGGACAAACACCACCGAGAGCGCCACCAGGGCAAGGTAGATAGCCGAGGAGTTCACCCGGCGCCGCAGGTGCGCCAGGCGAATCACGGATCGCTGGCCGGCCACCACCAGCGACGGGCGTGCGGCGCTCCTCACCTCGTGTCTCTCCTCTCACCCTCGTAGTAGACCCAGCGCGGGGCAATCGCAAACTGGATGGCCGTCAGGCCGAGCAGGATCACCAGGAGCACCCAGGCCATCGCCGAGGCGTAGCCCATCTTCGCGAAGAAGAAGGCGTTACGGAACAGGTAAAGCATATAGAACAGGGTCGAGTCCAGTGGCCCGCCGTTGGTGGCGATGAACGCCACGGTGAACACCTGGAACGAGCCGATGATTCCCAGGACCAGGGTGAAGAAGATCGTCGGCGTCATCATCGGGATGGTGACGTTCCAGAAGCGCTGCCAGGTCGTGGCTCCGTCGATGGACGCCGCCTCGTAGAGTTGCTCGGGCACGCCCTGGAGCCCGGCCAGATAGATGATCATCGTCCCGCCGGAGCCCCAGACGGCCATCAGCACCAGGGCCGGCTTGGACCACGCCTCGGAGTTGAGCCAGCCTGGTCCGGGGATGCCGAGCATCTTGAGCGCCGTGTTGAGCAGCCCCCACTCCGGCTGGTAGATCCACATCCACAGAATGGTCGAGGCGACGACCGGCACGATCGTCGGCAGGTAGAAGATGGTTCGGTAAAGCGCGATGCCCCGAAACCGCTGGTTGAGGAGCATCGCCAGGACCATCGCCGTCGTCATCGCCAGCGGGACGGCAAGGATCGTGTAGTACAGCGTGTTGTACAGCGACACCCCGACCAGCGGGTCCTCCAGCAGGGTGGCGTAGTTCTGAAGGCCGATCCAGATCGGGGGGTTCACAATGGCGTAGTCCTGGAAGCTAATCCAGAATGAGAAGAGCATCGGCCCGGCCGTGAAGAGGATGAAGCCCAGCAGCCAGGGCGAGATCAACAGGTAGAAGGTGATGGCGCGCCGGCGGGATAACCCGCCCCGCCGGCGCGGGACCAGCGCCTCGGAAGTCGCCATGCCAGCCCTCCGCTACTTGTCCTCCGGGTTGGCCTCCCACTTCTTCCACTGGGTGTCCAGCTCGGCCTGGACTTTCGCCTTCACCTCGGCCATCGCCTCTTTCGCAGTCTTCTTCTTGAGGAGGGCCTCCTGGGTCCCCTTGTCCATCGTCACCCAGTAGATCTCGCCGACCGGACCCATGATGATCCCGCATCCCCGGGACCAGTTCATCGCGTCCTTGGCCAGTTCCCAGACCGGCTTCAGCCTGGGCGTCAGCTCCGGGCCATACTTCTTGTCCAGTTGGGCCAGCGTGTTCCGGTTGGAGACCATCGGCGGAAAGTAGGCGACCTGGCCCGGCAGCTTCTGGCGCTCCCAGTCGGCCTTGCGCAACTCCAGCCCTTTCGTCGCCATCGCCAGGTACCCGTCGCTGGTGGCGTACTTGATGAGCTCCCAGCCGGCATCGGGCTGCTTCACCGTCTTCGGCATGATCGCCGACCAGGCGCAGGACCACTGCATCTTTCGGCCACCGTCCGGCCAGGGGACCGGCGCCGCTCCGAAGTCCAGCTCGGGGAAGGTGGCGTAGAGCGACGAAGAACCCTCCGTGATGCCGACCATCGCGACCTTGCCCAGGACGAAGGGGTTGTTCGCCGGCCCCTGGAACCCCTGGAGGAAGGCGGTGGTGCCGTTGTAGCCCCCGTTC
Organism: Chloroflexota bacterium; assembly: GCA_016190465.1. GTDB lineage: Bacteria > Chloroflexota > UBA6077 > FW602-bin22 > JACPQP01 > JACPQP01. The sequence continues at coordinate 10,025 of JACPQP010000423.1, read as the reverse complement.
ACCCGGTCGTAGAACCCCACCATCCACTCCACCGCCTCGACGATCTTGGGGTCGTCGCAGGTGATGGTCCGGTTGTCCGGGCTCAAGAACTCGGCGCCAAAGAGCAGGCCCCAGAGCCAGGTCCAGGTGTTCCCCCAGTAGGGGAGGAAGCCATATCGGTCGACGCTGCTCCCGGACTTCTTGGTCAGCTTGACGGCGTACTCCTCCAGCTCCCGGAGGTTCTTCGGTGGCTTCGCCGGGTCCAGCCCAACCTCGGCAAAGAGTTTCTTGTTCCAGAAGAAGATCCGCACGTCCGTCGCCAGCGGCAGGCCGTAGATCTTGCCGGCCCAGGTCGTCTCGTCCCACTGGTCGGGGAAGTAGTCCTTTCGGTCGATCTTGTCGCGCTGGATGTAGTCGTTGACCGGACGGAAAGTGTGACGCATCGCCCACTGGCGGAGCTGGTGGCGGCCCTGGACGGCGACGTCCGGACCGGTGCCGGCCGCGACCGCAGTGAGGATCTTCTGGTCCCCCCAGACGGTGTCGCCGATGGCGGAGAGCTTCGCCTCGATCTTCGCGTTCGTGGCGTTGAACTCGTCGACCGAGGCCTTCCAGTCGGGGGTGGCCCAGGCCCACACCTGGATACTGGTCTTGGCGGCTGCCTGTGGCTTTGTCACCGGCTGGACAGTCGGCGCGGCAGTGGGCTTCGCCGGGACCGAGGTCGCCGTCGGGGCGGCCGCGGGCTTGGGCGCAGCGGTCGTGGCCGTCGGCGCGGCCGGCTGCGGGGCCACGGTGGGCTTGGCTGGCTCCACCGGCCTGGGCGCGGGCGTCGCCGTCGGCGGAGCGGCCGGCGCGCAGGCGGCAATCAGGGCCGTGCTCGCGGCGGCCAGACCCGTCAACCTCAGGAACGCGCGGCGGCTGGTGCGTGGTCGGACATCCATCTTTACCTCTCTCCTCATCGTCATCGCGGTCTATTCCGCGGCTACTCTTGCCCAGTATTGTCTTGCCGCGTATTGTAATGAGAAATCTTTGCGGTGTCACCGTCCATATGGCCAACTTCTGGCCAACTTGTGGCCAGAAGATCGGGGGGTGGGGCCGCCAGGGTGTCCAGCGCACCGGACAGAAAGCGACTGAGGTCGCGCGTGGAGAGGCTACCGGTCCGCGACACGAACACCGTCGGCGCAATCCTCGTCTCGTTGGCTTGACCGTGGGCCGTGATGACCACCACCGGGACATCGGCGAGGGCCGGCTCGCGCCGGATCTCCCGCAGCACCGCCTGGCCATCCAGGTCCGGCATGAGGAGATCGAGCAGGACGACATCAGGCCGCCGCTGGCGAAGAAGGGCCAGCCCGGCGATCCCCCCGCTGGCCTGCCGGACGCGGCAGCGGGGGTTACTGGCGCGGACCAGCCGGGCCAGCAGGCGCAGCATCTCGAGGTCGTCCTCGATCACCACGACGTCCCGGACTCGTCGGCCGAGCCCACTCAGCGCCGCCCGGACCTGATCGTGGGTGACGGGCTTGGTCAGGTACTCCCGCACCCCGAGCTCTCGGGCCGCGGCCTGGCTTCCCCGGGCCACGCAGACCAGCAACAGCGTGTTTCGGAAGGCTTCCCGGAGAGGGGTAAGCTGCTCCCAGGCCTGCTCTTCGCTGGCGACGACGGCGACGACCGCGTGGGGCGGCCGCTGGGCCATGAGCTGGCGGGCGTGCTCCAGGCTCTCGGCAGCCGTCACCCGGCAGCCGTCGAGGTCCAGGTGGCGCAAGAGGGATTTCGCCGTGGTGCCGTCAAGGCCAAGGAGCAACGCCGTCTTCTGTGGTGGCTCGCCCTCAGGGACACGGACCCACGTCTCCCATTGGGCGCGGGCCGGTGTGGTGACCACATTGGCCAGGAGAGGCAGACTGAACAGGAAGGTCGAGCCCTCGCCCGGCCTGCTCTCCACCCAGATGCTCCCGCCGTGGAGTTCGACGAATCGTTTGCAGATGGCCAGACCCAGCCCGTGGCCCGGTCGGCGCTGATAGCTGCCGTCCACCCGGTGAAACTCGTCGAAGATCCGGGGCAGCTCTTCCGGCGGTATCCCCGGGCCGGTGTCCGCCACGCTCACCACCACCTCGCTCCGGTTCGCTCGCGCGCCGATCCGAACTTCGCCACGCTCGGTAAAGCGGGCGGCGTTGTTCAGGAGATTGATCAGGACTTGCCGAATTCGGGTGCGGTCCGCGTACAGCACCACTGGTTGTAGCGGCAACTCGACGGTCATCCGTAGCCCCTTGTCACGGAACAGGCTGGTGATCGCGCCCACTGCCTCGTCCACAACCTGCGCGAGCGTCACTTGCTCCCTGAAGAGCCCCATGCGGCCGGCTTCGATCTGGCTGAGGTCCAGCACGTCGTCGATCAGTCCGGAGAGGTGGCAGGCATTGCGGTAAACCGCTTCGACGTCGCCCCGGTAGGTGTCGGGCAGTGTCTCGGCGCCGTAGCTCTCCGGCGCGATCGTCATCATCTCGCTGAAGCCGATGATGAGGTTCAGGGGTGTCCGCAGTTCGTGGCTGATGTTCGCGGCGAACTCGGCCTTCTGGCGCCGCGCCTCCTCGGCGGCCTTTCTGGCCCGATCCAGCTCCTGGTTCGCCCGCTCCAGCCGGTAGTAGGCCTCGGTCAGGCTCTTCAGGGCGCGGTTGAGCTCTCCCTGGCGATCACGCAGCTCCTCGGCCCGGTGCAGCGCGTCGAGGTAGCTGCTCCAGGCCCAGTCCAGGGCCGTATGGACCGGGCGTGCGGCGGTCCAGGCGATCAGGGCCCCGGCCCAGATGAGGAAATGGGCCGCGAGCGCCAGGTCCAGCGGGAGGTCGCCCTCCGGACCACTGGTGGCCCGGACGACCAGTGCGCTGCTCGTGGCGGCGACCGCTGCCCCGAGGATCGGGCCAAGCAGAATCCCCGCCGTAGTGACGATCGGCCCGAAGAAGACGGCCGGGATGCCGGACGGATAAAGCCACAGAGCAGCGCCGTTGGCTGCCAGCAGGGTGAGGACCAGCAGGGCCGCGGCGAGTCGCGGACTTCGCCGAAGCGCGACGAGCGCCAGCACGCAAAACCCCAGAGCGGCCAGCGGCACCAACCAGGTTATCGTCTGCCAGGCGTCGCTGATGACAATGAACCAGCCGACGAGCGCCAGCAGCGCTCCGGGCACCAGCATCCGCACGCTTTGCGCTCGAAGCTCGACGACGGCCGAGCCGGTATACTCGACCGGGGCAGACGGTGTCCACCCGGCGCCTTTCACGATCACCCCTCCGCGGGCCACTATAGGGCCGCGTCACCGGGGCGTCAAGGTCGTCGACCGGTTGCTCGAGCTGTTCGCTCCAGTCGCTGGCGCCTGGCGGCGCTACCGCCATCTCCTCCAGGGTGAGCTCACAGCTCCTTCCTGACCGGCCTGACCGCGATACCTCCCCTGGTGAGCCCCGTGGGCGCTGACTTATGGTCACCTGGGGGAGAGGTCCGCCCCCGGCTCAATGTCTCTGCGCACTGCCCGAAGTTAGCGCACGTGCCTGGTGAGCCCCGGGAGAGTGGGTGACTGGCGGTCCCTGGGGCGGAGTTGGTCCGGCCGGGTGGCACCAGGAGCGACGACTGAGCTAAGATAGGGCTGTCTGGGGCGGGGCGAGGTCGCTCAGCAAATCGAAGGGGGCAGTTGTGGAGCAGAGTCAGTTTTTCCGCCTGGTCCGGGATGCGCTCAATCATCTCGACGATGCGCCCTTCCTCGAGGCGTCTCCTCTGGTCAACCTGCTCGCCGGGCCCGGCGAAAGGTTCGACGGCGGTGCGCTTCGTCGCCAGGTCGCGGAAGCGCTGGAGCAACTGCGACCGCCCCAGGGCGAGAGTGGCCCGGAGTCATCCTGGCGCCGCTACCGTTGCCTTTACCTCCGCCATGTCCACGGGGCCAGTTCCGAGCGCGTCCAGGAGGAGCTGCGCGTGAGCGGCCGGCAGATGCGTCGCGACCACCTGATGGGGTTGAAGGCCGTGGCCGCCATCCTCTGGGCAAAGCGCCTGAGGCTGCGACGGCCAGAGCAGGACGCTCCATCTCCGACGCGACCGCGGACGCCCACCGGGATAGCGCCGGAGGGCGGTCCGCTGGTGTCCGATCGGCGCGACCCCGATCAGCTCGAGTCTGATCCGCTCGACGCCAGTCCGCTCGAGCCTGGCCTGCACGAGTCCAGCCCACTTGAGGTGGAGGTAACAAAGCTGGGCAGTTCGCCACCCGACCGGTCACTGAACGTCAAGCAGATCGTGCTCACTGTGGTAGACACGATCACGCCGCTGGCGGAGAGTCGGGGTGTGCGCATCCAGCTTGCCCTGCCCGGCCAACTGCCACCGATCACCATCAACCGTGCCGTGCTTCGCCAGGCACTCCTCAACCTCCTCAGCCTCGCGGTGGAGGGGGAACACGGGAGACGGGTGGAGATCCGTGGTGCCACGGGGGCACTGGGCGTCGAGCTTCAGGTGGCGATCAGCTCGAGCCGACCGACTGCCTGGCGGACCGCGGATGAGCGTATCGTGACGACGGAGCGATTGATCGCCTTGCAGGGCGGAGTGTTGCACCTTGAAGGGGGGGAGAGTGGTCACTTCGCCGCTCGGTTGCAGTTGCCGGTCGCACCAACGGCGACAGTGTTGGTCATCGACGACAACCTGGACTTCGCCCGCCTGTTTCGGCGGTATCTGTGGGCTGGCGGGTACCAGATGATCCAGGCCAGCACGGGCAGTCAGGCGATCCGGTTGGCCCGTGAGGTGCATCCTCACGTCATCACGCTGGACGTGATGATGCCTGCGCTGGACGGCTGGGAAACCCTCCAGGTGCTGCGCCGGGACGAGGCGACCAGTGGAATACCGGTGATCGTCTGCTCAGTGCTCCGCGAGCGAGACCTCGCGTTCTCCCTCGGCGCGGCCGATTTCCTGGTGAAGCCGGTCACGCAGCAGGCGCTTCACGCCGCGCTGGAGCGCTGCCTGGCCTCGCCATTGCCCGCGGCCCACGTGACGGAACGGTCTCAGTAGTCGTCGATGCTCTTGACGAAGTGCTGCCTGACGCAAGTGGTAGAATGATATGAAGGCCGAAGACCGGCCAGATGCCGCGGCGGGCGGAGATGGCCGCAGGGAGCTTCCCCCTATCCCTGCCCTTTCCCCCACCCGGGGGGGAAAGGAGGTCGCGGCCGGGGCGGCAGGGATGGAGGGCAAGCAGGAGGCCGATCATGGCGATCTCGCAGCGGCAGCTTACGCTCGATGAGTTCTTGAAGCTACCGGAGGAGGAGCCGGCACTCGAATTTGAAGAAGGGACGGTTACCCAGAAGGTGTCGCCCAAGGGCCAGCACAGCGCGCTTCAGTATGAGGTGGCCGAGCTTTTCAACCGGTTTGCCCGACCCCGGAGGCTTGCCCGGGCCTTCCCTGAACTGCGCGTGACCTTCGCCGGCCGGTCCTACGTGCCTGACGTCGCCGTGTACCGTTGGGATCGCATTCCCGTCGACGCGGCGGGACGGGTGGCCAACGATTTCTTCGAGCCGCCCGACATGGTGGTCGAGATCGTCTCGCTCGAACAGAGCACCAACGCCGTCGTTCGACGCTGTCTCTGGTACGTCGGCCGGGGCGTGTCGGTAGCGCTCCTGGTCGACCCGGCCGACGAGTCCGTTCTTGTCTTCCGCCCAGGTCAGGTGCCGCAAGCCTTGCGGGGGCCGGACGAGATCGACTTCGCCGACATACTGCCAGCCTTCAAGCTCCCCGTGCAAGCGTTGTTCGACGCCCTGAGGATGTCAGCGCTCACCCCCTGATGCCCGTCAGGGCGATGCCATTTCTTCCACCCACGGACGAAGCGCTGCTGCGCGAAGAAGAAGATCACGTAGTCACAAGAACCCCTTGACAGCGCGGCTCGTCATCGCTAGAATGCGACCAGTAACTATTACTATTAAGGAGAAGGCACCGTGGCAACTGTGGCGATCGAGGTCATCAACGAGAACGGACTGGGTCAGGCGAAGGGTACCGCTGTGGAGGACGCGGTTCAGAAGAACTTCCGGGGTGAGACCACCGAGGTCGGGCTCTACCTGGCGATGGCGCTGCAAGCGCAACGCGAGGGCTATCCAGAGGTTGCCGAGGTCCTGAAGTCCATTGCCTGGGACGAGGCCCAGCACGCCGCACGCTACGCGATGTTGAACGGGATGGTCTCGAGCAGCACCCGGGAGAACCTGGAGCGGATGCTCGGCGGAGAGCAGGCGGCCAATCGAGGTAAGCGCGAGGCCGCGATCCAGGCCAGGGAAGCCGCGGGCGACGAGACGCACGAGGTCTTCGACGAGACCAGCCGCGACGAGGCTCGCCACGCTCGGGCCCTCGCCGGCCTCCTGCGACGCTACTTCGGGGCCTGAGCCGGCGACGGGCGGAGTGGGGAAATCGGTGCGGGACGGCAGTGCGCGTAGCAGAATGGACAGCGGCGCACCGGGCAGTAGGGGAAGCGCCTTTGGCCCGTCGGAGGGTACTGAAAGGCGGAGTCAGCAGCGGGAAGCCATCCTGGATGAGCTCCGGCGGGTGAAGACCCACCCGCGTAGCGACGAGCTCTACCTGCTGGTGCGCCAGCGCCTGCCCCACGTGAGCCTGGGGACGGTCTACCGCAACCTGGACCGTCTCCAGCGCGAGGGGTTGGCCCAGGAGATCTACTGCGGCGACTTCGTCCGCTACGACGGCGACACGTCGCCGCACGACCACTTCCTGTGCGATGGCTGCCGCCAGGTCTGGGACTTTGGCGCTGGGCGCCGCTCGGGACCAGAGGGTGTGGCCGTAGAGACGCCCTGGCAGGGCGTCTCTACCGAACCAGGCTTCCAGATAGACGGCTGCTATACCGTGTTCTATGGGCTCTGCGCCGAGTGTCGGAGCCGGCAATCGAGTACTGAGAGTCTGTGAATTAATCCCTTCCGGGGCACCCCACGTCGCCGGCGGGTGGCCCCGGAGCAGGGCTCCCACGACCCAGGTCGGGGCTGCGGGGGGTTGATTCACACACTCTGAGTGCTCCGCCCTCAGCACTCGAGAGGATGGACGCGACGGTGTGCCAGGACGGTCCGCCGGGCGGCTGCCTGGCACACCGGGTGTGGCCGGGGCGGGGCTATAGCCCCTTGAGGGCACGCTCGTAGCGCTGGGCGACGTTCTCCCAGTTGAGCGTGTTCCACCAGGCGGCGACGTAGTCCGCCCGGCGGTTCTGATACTTCAGGTAATAGGCGTGCTCCCAGACGTCCACCCCGAGGATCGGCATCCACCCCTCCATGAGGGGGCTATCCTGGTTCGGCGCGCTGTGGACGCGAAGCGCGCCGCCGGGGCCAACGCTCAGCCAGCCCCAGCCGCTCCCAAAGACGGCGATGGCCTTTTGCGAGAGGTCCTCCTTGAGCCGCGCGAAGCTGCCGCACGCCCGGTTGATCGCCTCGGCAAGCGCGCCAACGGGCTCACCACCACCCTGTGGCTTCATGATCTCCCAGAACAGCGTGTGATTGGCGTGGCCGCCACCGTGGTTGCGGACCGCGGTCCGGATGTCCTCCGGCACGGCGTTGATGTTCCGCAGGAGCTCCGCGAGGCTCTCGGGCTGGAGCTCCGGATGCTTCGCCAGCGCGGCGTTCAAGTTGTTGACGTAGGTCGCGTGATGCTTGTCGTGGTGGAGCCGCATCGTCATCTCGTCGATGTACGGCTCGAGCGCATTGTACGCGTACGGCAGCGGGGGCAGTTCAAACGCCATTGTGAAACTCTCCTTTGAGGTGATTCCGATTGAGGTGATTCCCGGCGCGAAGTCTCTCGCCTCTTCGTCGAGCGGAGACCGGCGACGCGCCTTCGTCGGTGGTAGAATGGACATCGGCGCACCCGTCACGTCGTGCAGCACCTCTGGCCCGTCGGAGGGTACTGAAAGAAAGAAAGGCGACGCGCCTTCGTCGGCGGGTGCGCCTCGCACCTGCCACGAGCAACCAGCGTGCCCTTGCGCACTCAAGAGCGGCCGGACGAGCACGTTCGAACACGTTGGCCTCACTCTGTATCGTAGGGGGTTGGAAGCCTGACCGCAAGATTTTCTCAGCCGGCGTACCAGATCCGGTAGACGATGCCAGTGGAATCGTCGCTCAGCAGTACGCTGCCGTCAGGCGCCACGATGGGCTGCACCGGTCGACCCCACACGCTCTGGTCCGGCCGGAGCCAGCCGGCGACGAAGTCTTCGGCCACGCCCGGCTTCCCGCCGCGCGCGGTCTCACTCCGCATGGGGATGCGGACGAGCTTGTAGCCGGTCTTCTCCGAGCGGTTCCAGGAACCGTGGAAGGCGACGAAGAGGTCGCCGTGGTACTCGGGTGGGAAGCGCGTGCCGGTGTAGAACGCCAGGCCGAGTGGCGCCGAATGGGCCTGCATCTGCACCACGGGCGGTTCGGTCCCCGCGCAAAAGCCGGGCTGCCCGTACTGGAGATCATCCACGCGGTCGCCGTTGCAGCGGGGCCAGCCATAGTGTTTGCCGTCGCGAACGATGTTGACCTCCTCGGCTGGCAGGTCATCGCCGAGGAGGTCACGGCCGTTGTCCGTCGCCCAGATCTCTCCGGTCCGGGGATGCCAGACAAAGCCGACCGAGTTGCGCAGGCCCTGGGCGAAGAGCCGGCCGCCCGAGCCATCGGGGTTGTACTGGACGATCGCCGCCCGGAACGGTTCGCGCTCGATGCACGCGTTACACGATGAGCCGATGGAGACGTAGAGCTTCCCGTCGGGCCCGAAGCCGATCGTCCGGGTCCAGTGGCCGGCACCCGCGGGCAGCGATGGGACGATGGTCTCCTGGCGCGTTGCCCGCTGCGTCTCCGGGTCCAGGGACAGGCGGACCACCCGGTTCGTCTCGGCGACGTAGAGGCTGCCGTCAGCGGCGAAAGCCAGGCCGTGGGGCAGGTTCAGGCCGTCAGCCACGGTGAGCACCGTGTCGGCCACCCCATCGCCGTCGCGATCCGGTAAGGCGAGGACCTGGCCAGTCCGCGGAACAGAGAGGAACAGGATCCCCTTGTCGCTATAGGCCATGAAGCGCGACTGGCCCAACCCGGCCGCGAAGATGCCCACCCGGAAGCCGGCCGGGACGGTCAGCCGCTGCTGCTGGCCGAAGCGCACCTGAGCGGCAAACCGCGCCGGGACCTCGATCGGCACCTGGACCATCGCCCGTGGGGTCGGAGACGCCGCCGGGCGAGGGTCGGCCGCGGAGGGACGAGGGAGCGGGGATGGCGATAAGGGCACGGTTGACGTCGAGGCCACCTGCGCCGGACTCGCCAGCGCTCGCGTCGGAGCTGGTGGCACCGTCGTCGGAGCAGTAGCGGTGGCGCCGACCGGCGTGGGCGAGACGATGGGCAACGGTGTGGAGGTGGGTGGCCTCGGCAGCGGCGTCGACGAGGCTGGCGGATGCGGCGCCGGAGTCGCCGTGGCCTGGGGGAGCGAACGGGTGACGACGACCGGCGCGCTCGCCGCTGTAGGGGTCGGCGGGGGCGCGGCCGCGGGTGCACAGGCGCCGAGAATCAGCGCGAGCGCCAGCGGCGCCGCAAAGGAGAGTGCGACGCAGCGCCAGGCGCTTTCCCCGCGCCGACCTGGAAGCCACCAAACAGTGATCTCGGTGACGTTCATCGACGGACCTCCGCGCAAGACAGGGCGGTCACGCAACCTCGTGCAGTCAACCGGATTATAGCGGACTCACGGGGCATCAAACAGCGCGGCTTGTCCCCAGTCGGCGAGGGGGCGAGGGGGCGACGCTCCATGCCCCGTCGCCCCCTCGCCCCGTCACGTGGTTGATTGACCGGCGAGCGTGAACTATCATCGGACTGTCTGGCGACCGGCCTGCCAGAGAAGCCCATTCTCGGGACTGCCGCCGATGGTGTGGCACTCGGCTTCGAGACACGGTGCGAGATATCCGCCCACTTCCAGAGGCTCAGCCTGGCGGCAAACGATTGGGTCGTGGGGGCCGAGCCCGACTGGGTTGGGTGTACGGTCCTCGGGGCAGCGGACAGACCCACCCCCTGCCCCCTCGCCAGGACGCCCTCACCCCAACCCTCTCCCAGAGG
>JACPQP010000413.1 GCA_016190465.1 Chloroflexota bacterium | reverse complement strand
GGTCCAGGAAGGGCGGAGCCCGTCCTGGCGGGGTTTGGGGTGTCCCCAAAACCATCAAAAACTTTCTGATACCTACTGCAAGTCAACCGAGGGAGTTTTCAGGAGGGACGAGGTGGACGATTCGCCGGAGCACTTTCTGGAGCTTGTCCGCGACGCCCTGCTTCACCTGTACGACGACCTGGCCTACCTGGAGGGACACGCACTTCTCGCGGTCGTCGGCGCTCCCGAAACCGCCTCTCGCGCTCGCGCTCGGCTGTTGCGCCAGGCGCTTCTCGACGCGATCGAAGCCCTTCACCCCGAGCCGTCGCTCGGGGTGGAGTCTCGCGCCTACAGCACCTATCGCATCTACCGCATCCTCGAGCTCCGCTATATCGAGGGGCTGGAGGCCGGGCAGGTGATGGAGCGGGTCGCGCTCAGCAAGACCCACTACCACCGCGAGCACCACCGGGCGCTTCAGGCCGTCGCGTCGTTCCTTCGCGAACGCTGGCCATCGACCTCCCGGCTGCTGATGGCCCCGGCGAGCCAGCGACCGTCAAAGCCCGAGAGCCAGGAGTTGCTCAGGAAAGAAGCCGAGCGGGTCTCCCACGAGGACAGGGCCGGGCGGGCCGACCTGGGCGAGCTGCTCGGCGGTGTGCGCGAACTGTTGCGGCCACTGTGCGCGGAGCGGGGGGTCGAGCTTCATCTGGAGCTTCCGGCGCAGCTCCCCACCGTCCTCGGCGGGCGCGTGGCGCTCCGGCAGGCGCTCCTGACCATCCTCGCGCGTGCCGTCCGGACGGTCCAGCACGGCCCGGTGGAAGTGTTGGTACGCCCGGAAGCCAGCGCGGTCCAGGTGGACATCTCCGGGCCGGCCGGTGGTTCTCCGGGATACGACCAACTGGACATCGAGGAGAGTCGGCCTTTCGTCGAGGCGCTCCAGGGAGAGATCGCCCGCGTTCCCCCATCCACCGAGGCGAAGCGCTGGATGGTTCGACTTCGCCTGCCCACGCACCGGCGCTCGACGGCGCTCGTCGTCGACAACAGCGCTGACTTCATCCGGCTCCTCGAGCGCTACCTCACCGACCGCGACTGGGAGATCGTGGGCACTTCCGACGTCGACCGCGCCCTCGCGCTCGCCCGTGAGCGAGGCCCGGAAGCGATCCTGCTCGACGTCATCATCCCCGGCCGCGACGGGTGGGATCTGCTGTTAGCCCTCAAGGCGATCCCCGCGACCCGGGATATTCCGGTGATTGTCTGCTCGGTGCTCGACGAGCCCGAGGTCGCGTTCTCGCTGGGAGCCGCCGGCTACCTCCAGAAGCCCGTCGACGAGCGGCAGCTGATCGCAGCCCTGAGCGCGCTCCGACGCTGACAGGACCAGGTGTCGGGGCAGTGCTTCCGCACTCATGGCGGCAATCCGACCGCCGCGTGCCTGACCAGATACTCCCGGGGCGGCCGGAGCGCGCCAAGCAGCGCCTCCACAGCGCCCAGGAGCTCTTCGAGCCGGAAGCCCTCCGGACGCGCGACGACGATTGGCCCGACGAGGGAGAACTGCTCCTGGATCTGATCCTGAGCCGAGATGACGATGACGGGCACATCGGCCAGACGGGGATCGGCGCGCATCGCCGCGATGACTTCCCGGCCGCCCAGGCCCGGCATCACGAGGTCGAGGAGCACCACGTCCGGCCGCTCGGCCGCCATCAGATCAAGCGCCGCCCTGCCGTCGTGAGCGATGGCGACATCGTAGAGCGAGTTCGGCTCAGGCACCTGGAGAATGCGGGTGAGGAGTCGAACGAAGCGCAGGTCGTCGTCGACGATGAGCACCCGTCGGATCGGTCGCCCTAACCCCGCGATCGCCGCGCGGAGTTGAGCGCGGGTGACCGGCTTGAGCAGATAGGTTGTAGCCCCCAGCGCCGTGGCGACGCGCTTCCCACTCGGCAGCGGCAGCCCGAAGATCGGCACCGGTACGCCCTGGCACGTCTCGCGCCGGTCGCCATTCTCGCCGATCTCGGCGAGAATGGCGAGGGCGCGCACCTGCGCTGCCAGCGCGCTGGCGGTGGGAAGGTCTCGCGCGGCGACCACCTGATACCCACGCAGGTGGCTCCGGAGGAACCTGGTGAGCCAGTCGTCGCCGCTGGCCAACACCAGGATGCGTTCGCGCGCGCTCACCCGGTCGGATAGCCGGAGGGGCTGCCAGCTCTCGCCTGACGGGGCGCCGTCGACGGCGACGACCGGCACGCTGAACCAGAAGGTCGTCCCGACGTCCGGCACGCTCTCCACCCCCATCTCGCCACCGTGCAACTCGACCAGTCGTTTGCTGATCGACAGGCCGAGCCCGTAGCCGCCCATGGTCCGGTGTTCCTCCACAGGCCCCTGGCCGCTGTGATGAGAGAACTCGCTGAAAACGCGCGACACGTCCTCGGGGGCGATTCCGCAGCCGGTGTCGGCAACCTGCACCAGCACCCGCTGCCCCTCAAGCGATGCCGAGACCGTGATGCCGCCCGTCTTCGTGAAGCGAGCGGCGTTCGTCAGCAGGTTAAGCAACACCTGACGAATTCGGAGACGATCGATATTGAGGATCGGCAGGTTCGGCGCGAGCTCGATCCGCAGCCACAGGCCGTTCGCCGCGACGTATTCACGCAGGATGTCACAGGCGTCCTTGATGACCTGGCCCAGATCGGCCGGCTCGCGCAACAGCGCCAGTCGACCGACCCCGACCCGTGCCAGGTCGATCACGTCGTCGGTCAGCGTCAGCAGGTGCTGGGCGCTGCGGTAGATCGCGTTGAGGTCCCCGCGATAGGCCGCCGGCACGGGCACCCCGTAGGCCTCGGGCGCGGTGAGGATGAGTTCGCTGAAACCGACGATGAGGTTCAGCGGCGTGCGTAGCTCGTGGCTGATGTTGGTGACGAACTCCGACTTCGCCCGCTCGGCGTTCTCGGCCGCCTTCCAGGCCGTCTCCAGTGCCGCGTTGGCCTGCTGGAGCTGGTAGTACGCGGCATCGAGCTGCTTGAGCGCCTGGACAAGCTGTGCCCGGTGCTCGCGCGCGGCCACGGTGTTCCGCTGCGCAAGCGCAGCGCTCTGGAGCGACCACTCGACGGCCGTGACAAGGTTGCGCCCGAGCACCCAGGCAGCAGTCGTCGCGATCAGCGAGCCGACGCCGACCCACGTGAGGTGACCGACCTCCAGAAAGGTCAGGGGTCCCATCTGCCACAGCGAGAAAAGGGCCACCGACGCCGCCGCACTCGCAGCGAGACCGGCCAGCGGGTGGGCGAGGACAACGGCCACGAGGGCAATCAGCGGGAAAAAGAGGATCGCGGTCGGGTCGGACAGCAGCCAGATGGAGGCCGTGACCGCGAGCACGGACGAGGCGAGGAAGTACGTCACTGCCCGGCGCGGACAGCGACGCTGGAGCAGGTACGTCCCCCCGAGGACCGCCGCGGCGTAGGGGAAGACGACCCAGGTCATCGTGGCCTTGTCCTCCGGGGCCAGGAGGGTGCTCAAGGACTGCCAGACGAGGTACCCAGCGGTCGTGACTGCCACCAGGAGCCGCAACGCGTCCGCCCGGAGCTCGGCGGCAGCCTCCTCGATCTCGGGGTCGTGCAGCGCAGGCCAGGTCAGCCAGCTCAACATCGGTCCCTCCCTTAGCAGACAGGAGCGGCGGGGCGAGGAGCCAACGCTACGGCGTGAACTCCCCGCTCCCGCTCACCGCCGTCACCCGGACGAAGTATCCCCGCCCCCGCTCGACGGCGAAGTTGTTGCTGGTGCGCCCCACCAGGTGCGCGCTCCAGGCGCCAAGCTGCTCGTTCCAGCCCACCACCTGGCTGACGGTGATCCCGTCGGCGATGATCGCCTGCCCCAGATCCTCGGCCAGTCGCCCCGCCGGGTAGGGCACCGCGATCAGGTTCCAGCCGACCACCAGCGGCACCGCTGGCGCTGCCTCGATCTCCCGACCGGTGAAGCTGGCCGAGCCGCTGCTCCCCGTCACCCGGACGAAGTAGCCGCGGGTGATGTCGACGGCGAAGTTGTTGCTGGTGCGCCCCACCAGGTGCGCGCTCCACACACCCAACTGCTCGTTCCACCGCACCACCTGGCTCGCGCCCACGCCCTGGCTCACCAGCAACTGCCCCAGATCCTCCGCCAGGACGCCCGATTGCCGATCGAGCTCCACCGGGAGAGCGATCAGGTTCCAGCCGGTCACCACCGGCACCGCCACGGTGATCGCGGCGTGCAGTTGCAGATCGCCGAGATCCCCGAAACCCACCCCCGCGTCGATCGCCGAGGTCTGGTGCGTCGCTCGCGCCTGCCCACGCGCCCCGCACCGGCCCTCCACCAGCAGCTCGTCGCCGCCGATCCCGTACTCGAAGAAGCCCTGGAGATCGCCCGTCCGCGCCTGCAGCTCTACCAGCCAGGTGCCGTCCGCCTCGGTCAGCGCGGACAGCCAGGTGGATTCGCCCGCGCTGCCCACCCCATCCCCATCGCTCAACTGGACGAACAGCAGGCAGCCTCCGGCCGGCTGGCCCGCCTCGTCCCGCAGCCGGCCGACGAGCGAGTTCGGCGCGCCGGGGAGGAGCGTGGGGCCGGTGGCGAAGACGTAGGGGACACCGCCATCGTCGCTGGTCTGGCCGGCAGCGTCGATCACGAACTGGTAGCTCGTCGACGGGGCCAGGCCGGTGAGCCGCACGTAATGCGTGTCGCCGACGAAGTCGGGGCCGCGGAGGTCGGGGACGGCCCTCACCCCCAACCCCTCTCCCGCGGGGAGAGGGGCGGAGGCGCTTGCAGCAGGGGAGTCAGACGCCACGCCCAGCCCATCTCCGGCCAGACGGGGGAGGGGTGCCGAAGGCGGGGTGAGGGCCGTCCCCCCTCTCCCCGCGGGAGAGGGGCCAGGGGTGAGGGCCACCGCCCCCGCGACGTCGCCGGTCGTCTCCCATGAGATCACCACCGAGGTGTCGGCGATGTTGCTGACGCGGACGTTCCTCACCCAGACGCTCGGCGTGGGGGTGGGGGTCCCGGTCGCCGCGACCGTGGGCGCACTGGTCGAGGAGGCGGTGGAGGTCGGGATCGCCACAGCCGTCTCGGTCGAGGCGGCAGTTCCGGTCGCCGTGAGCATCGGCGTGTGGCTCGGGGTAGCGGTCGGCGTGTGCGTCGGCGTGATCGTCGCGGCTCCCGTGGTCGTCGGCGTGCCGGTCGCGGAGGCGGTCGGCGTGGCGGTAGGCGTGTTCGTCCCGGTCGGGGTCGCCGTGGGGGTCGGCGTGGTCGAGAACGTGCCCGTCCCGGTGGCGGTCACGGTCGGCGTGCGCGTGAAGGAGGCCGTCGGCGTCGACGTGGCGGTGCCCGACGGCGTAGGGGTCGGCGTCGCCGTGGGCGTGCTCGTTCCGGTCGGCGTTGCGGTCGGCGTGCGGGTGGGGGAGGCGGTCGGCGTCGCCGTACTCGACGGCGTGGTCGTCGCCGTTGCGGTGGGCAAAGGTTCGGCGAACCGGATGATGAAAAGGCCGCCCTCCTCGTCGGCGACGTAGGCGTAGCCGCCGGCCACCACGATGCCACTGGCGTACACCGGCGTGTCGAAGAAGCCCACCCCGACCGGTCGGGCCGGATCCGACACGTCGACGATGCGCACCCCCCAGCCGCCGTCGGCGACGTAGACGGAGCTCCCATCCACGGCGACGGCGACGGCGTAGCCCGGCGTGTCGTACGAGCTGACCGCCACGGGGCTGGCCGGATTCGACACGCCGACGATCCGCAGACCCGACTCGCCGTCGGCGACGTAGGCGTGATCGCCGGCCACCGCGACCCCGATAGCATAGCCCGGCGTGTCGAAGAAGCCAACCGCGACCGGGCTGGCTGGATTCGAGACGTCGACGATCCGCAGGCCCGACCCACCATCGGCGACGTAGGCATAGCCGCCGGCCACCGCCACGCCGTTGGCGTAGCCCGGCGTATTGTCGGAGCCGATCTCGACCGGTCGAGCCGGGTTCGCAACGTCGACGAACCGCAGGCCCCACTCGCCGTCGGCGACGTAGGCGTGGCTCCCGACCACCACCACCGCGCTGGCGTAGCCCGGCGTGTCGGAGAAGCCGATCTCGGCAGGGCTGCCCAGGTCCGACAGGTCGACGATCCGCAAGCCAGCGTCCGACGTCGCGATGTAGGCGCGGCCGCCGACCACCACCAGGCCGCTGGCGAAGTCCGGCGTGTCGAAGAAGTTCGCGTTGAGCGGGGCGGCCGGGTCCGAGACGTCGACGATGCGCAGGCCGTGGTAGTAGTTCACCGCGTAGGCGTAGTCGCCGACCACCGCGATGCCATTCACGGTCCCCGGCAGGTCGGGGAAGGCGACCTCGATGGGGCCGGTCGGATCGGACACGTCCAGCACCCGGAGCCCGGCGTCGGACGCCGCGACGTAGGCGTGGCCGCCGGCCAGGGCCACGCCACCGGTGTAGCCCGGTATGTCGGCGAAGGCCACCTCGACGGGGCTAACGGGATCGGAGACGTCGACGATCCCCAGGCCATAGGAGTAGTCGGCGACGTAGGCGTAGCTGCCCACCACCGCCACGGCATAGGCCAGCCCCCACACCGGGTAGACGCCGAGCTCGACGGGGCTGATCGGGCTGGACACGTCGAGGATGACCAGCCCATCGCTCGACGCGGCGACGTAAGCGCGATTGCCCGCCACGACGACGCCGCGAGCGGCCGCGAACGTCTCGTGGAGGCCCAATGCGGTGGGGCGGGCCGGGTCAGCCACGTCGAGGATCCGCAGACCCCCGTCACCGTCCGCGACGTAGGCGCGGGTGCCAACCACCGCGACACCATAGGTGTACCACCACGTCTCGAAGACGCCGACGCCAAGGGGGTTGGTCGGATCGGAGATGTCGAGGATGTGCAGCCCCGCGTCGCCGGCGGCCACGTAGGCGTAGCTTCCAGCCACCGCCACTCCCTCGGCGTACCCCGGCGTGTCGTAGACGCCGACCTCGGTGAGTTCGATGGAGTCGGACAGGTCGAGGATGCGCAGGCCACCGGCGCCGTCGGCGACGTAGGCGTGGCCGCCGGCCACGGCGACGCCGGCGACGACGTCCGGGAGGAGCGCACTCTGGCCCACCACGGCCGGCGCGGCGGGGTCGGTTATGTCCAGCACGAGCAGCCGGGGGCCGACGCCGGCGTAGGCGTAGCTCCCCTGCGCGGCCACCACCCGGACTCCACCGCCGATCTGGCCGACGAGCTCGGCCGCCGGCACGGTGGGCGTGGCCGTCGGCGTCACGGTCGGTGTGCCGGTCGGCGTGGGGGTGCGGGTCGTGGTCGGCGTGCGGGTGACCGTCCGCGTCGGGGTTCCTGTTCGGGTCGGCGTCCGGGTGCGGGTCGCCGTGGGGGTGAGAGCCGCGAGCTCGGCCATCCCGACGAGGGCACCCTCGCCCCACTCATCCGTCGGCCCGGCCAGGCCGACCGATAGGCCACCCGCCTGCCAGCCCACGAGGAGGACGATAGCTATCAGGGCGAGCAGACGGATCCGCCAGAGGTGCCGATCGCCGCGCCGCGTCGCCATCGCTCCCACTCCGCATTCCCGGCGCATGCGAGCATCCCCACGCCGCTCCGGTCCATCCCCCGGGGGAGTTCACAGTGAGGGTATGCTTGGACCGCGAACGCCGCCCCCTCTCCCCCTACCCCCTCTCCCACCAGGGGAGAGGGGGAGCTGCCACCCCTTCCCCCACCAGGGGGAAAGGGGCCGGAGGTGACGGAGCCCCGCGAGGCCTCCCCCTCTCCCCCTACCCCCTCTCCCACCAGGGGAGAGGGGGAGGCCCACCCC